>JBNMJA010000008.1:0-27021 GCA_050873585.1 Bacillota bacterium
CCTTTACTACTTTTGAGAGAGCGTCGCTCAATTCGTTTCCTTGACAAATAAGTTTCATATTCCGCCTATATATTTTTTATTTTTTTATTTTTAATAATGATAACATAAATAAGCACTGTTGACAAGTGGAAAATCAATCATCAACCACAATCTCTTGCAACGAAAGTAATTTTTCATCGCAATATATTGGAAAATTTTTCCGATTCGATTGTTGATAAATTCACAGCGGTTGTCAACAACTTCTGCACCTTGTTTTAGATTGTCAACATTCTTGCGTTTTCAACCGATATTAAGACTTGAAAACGAAAATATCGCGGAGAAAACATAGGCGATTATTATGCTTATCACAAACATTGCTCCGAAAACAGCAAGATTCCTCTTCGTGTGTTTTACGTCCTTGAAAAGATACACGAACGCAACGCCTGCGTTCATACAAAGTCCACCGAGCGTCGCTCCGAATCCGAGTCCGCCCATAATGTAAAGTTCACTTATCACAACGGACGATACGCAGTTGGGAATCGCCCCCACAAGCACCGCAATCAACGGAGCGAGATATTTGTTGGAGGATAAAAAGCCAACGAGTTTTTCTTCGCCGACGTAGTATACGATGACGCCGAAGATGACGTTTACGACAAGAACATATGCGAAAATTTCCAAAGAGTGAAGAAGAGGATGCACGACAAAGCGTTTTATTTTTTCTTTTTTGTCCACGCCGTTGTCTGTTTTTACACCCTTTTCTTTTTGCTTGGAATCGTTGAGTTCTTCCTCGATTTTTTCACATTCTTTACACTCGGGACAATTGCATTCGACAAGTTCTTTCTGCTTGTTTTCAACGAGTTCCGCACCGTCGCAATCTGTGAGTCTTATCTTGTAATTTTCCTTGCAGTGAGATACGTGATGTTCGACTTTTTTTCTGCTTTTTGAAAGAACGAGGTCTATCGAATATCCGAAAATAAGTCCGAGCGCAAATTTCAGAGCGATCAACGGCAAAACGTGCAACGCCTTTTCGGGTGTGCCTAAAAATATTGGCAAAGCCTCGTCGCTCGTTGCAAGATAAACGCCTATAAGCGTGCCGACAGTGATATGCCTTTTTTGATATAAATCCGTCGCAACCACGCTGAATCCGCATTGAGGCAATAGGGAAATACTCACACCTATAAGCGGTGCAAACTTGCCTTTGAAGGATATTTTTTCGGACAGTTTCGGCTCGATCAGCGCGATGATATATTGAAAAACCACCACGACCGCAAACACTTTCAAACTGTCCAAAAGCGCGTCGATAAACACTTCTTTCATAATCGTTTATATTATAACACAATCAAAGTAAATAAGACTTTATTTTTTTGATATTATCGTTTTTCAAATCGGAATACAAAACCAAATCTATCAACATTATCTAATAAAAATTCATAATCAATGGTTTATAATGTTATTTTTATACTATAAACAGGTGATTGTGTAAAAATACAAAGAAACCCGAATAGTCAGGTTTCTCTGTATTTGAGCATCATTTCCTTGAATAAATCTTGCGTCGACGGGGGAGTGTAAGTGATTGCGTTTGCGCCCGCTTCTATCGTTTTTAAGATGCTTTCTTCGGTTTTGCCACCCGATGCGATTATAGGTATGTCCGGAAAGTCTTTTCTTATGCTTGCAACGACTTCCGGAGTTTCTTGCGCGCACGCAACGTTAACAATTGTCGCGCCGCTTTCTATTCTAGACAAAATATCCGTGTCTTTTTTTGTTACGGTTATAATCACGGGAATATCCACCGCCATTGCAACAGCGGAGAGATTCAGGTTTGAAATAGGGGCGTTCAGAACGACGCCCATTGCGCCTTGCGATTCAACGTCTTTTGCTATCGCAACTGTGCGCAGTCCTTTGGTCGTGCCACCGCCTACTCCGCAAAAAACCGGTATGTAAGACGCCTTGATTATCGCGTCGCTGATCACTTGTTGAGGAGTGAACGGGTAAACCGCAAACACCGCGTCGGCATCGCAGTTTCTGATGATTGCAAGGTCGGTGGTGAATACGATACTCTTGATTCTCCTGCCGTATATCACAATTCCGCTCGCCTTAAAAATGCACTTCGGCATCTCGAGAATGTTGTGGCGCAATCTCGTGTTGATTTTCGGTGCGGTGGTTTTTATATTTTCGTCATTCATAACAGCACCTCCGATTTTATATTTAACTTATAAAAACATACAAGTGTTAAATAAGTATTAAACGCCAAGAATAAAAAAATCAGATTCGAGAGCAAAAAAATAAAGTATGCAAGGCATAAATACAAAAAATCGTTGACAAATTCTCGTGGAAAGATTATTATAAACAAGCATTGAAAAACAAATGCCTGTTTAGCTCAGTCGGTAGAGCATTCGGCTGTTAACCGAAGTGTCGGGGGTCCGAGTCCCTCAACAGGCGCCAAAAAGGAACGCTAAAAGCGTTTCTTTTTTTATCTATTGAGGGCTCGAACCCCAGCCGCACGGTTGTGCGGCGGCACGTTGTGCCACGACACTTCTACCGAATTGGACGCGATGTGTTGATGTAAACAAGTTTACACACAACGCTATTTTTCGGGAGTCCGAGTCCCGAATCGCATTTGGAAAATGAGGAGCGGCGTACCACGCCGAGGCGCCATTAGGGAATAAAACGAACACCCAAAACGGTGTTCGTTTTGTTTTATCGCCTGTTGAGGGACTCTTACCCCTGTCGCACGAATGTGCGGCGGCACTATGTGCCACGACACTTCTTCACGGGGTCCCCGCAAAAGTGATGCTTTTGTGGGGTGGATCGTCTGGACGCGATGTTTTGATATAGATAATAAAATCTCAACGGGCGTAAGTATGCCACGATATTCCTTTTAATTGAGCCGGGCGCTCGTTTTGTTTGCGTATTTTATGGACTTAATTTGCAAAATAAGATAAAATCGAGATATGCAAATCAACGTATCGAACGTAGCGGTGGAATATGACGGAACGCCTGTGCTTTTACAGGCGAATTTCGTCGTGCACGAAAACGAAAAGATTGCGCTTGTGGGGCGCAACGGATGCGGTAAAACAACGCTCCTTAAGGTATTGACGGGTGAGGTAGAGGCGCAAAAGGGAGAAAACGACGCGCCGTACGGGGTGTTTACGAGCGGCAATCCCGTCATCGGATTTTTGAAGCAGACGAGCAACGACGATAAGTCAAAGACTATGTTTGACGAGATTCTGGACGCGTACTCCGAGTTGCTTAAAGTGGAAAAGGATATGGAAAGCGCGCTTGAGGATTTGCAACGTGACTCCTGCGAGCAGAACGTAAAAAGGTATTCTCGGCTTTGCGAACAGTTTGAGAGAGAGGGCGGATACACGTATAAAAAAGAGTATCTGACCGCCGTAAAGAAATTCGGATTTTCAAGCGAGGATATGCAAAAACCGCTCTGCGAGTTTTCGGGAGGACAGCGCACGAAGATCGCATTGCTCAAGTTGCTTTTGTCAAAGCCCGACGTGTTGCTTCTCGACGAACCGACAAACCACTTGGATTTGGAGGCTATAGAATGGCTCGAACGCTATCTTTGCGCATACAAAAAGTCTTGCGTGATAGTTTCGCACGATCGTATGTTTTTGGACAAGGTCGTGAACGTCGTATATGAAATCGAGTACGGCGAAACGAAGCGTTATCAAGGCAATTACACCTCGTTCACGGCACAAAAACAACAGGCGTACGACAAGGCTCTGAAATATTCGATTATGCGTAAAAAGGAGATAGACCGCCTCTCTGCGCTCGTTGAAAAATTCAGATATAAAGCAAACAAAGCCGCGATGGCGCAAGCAAAACTCAAACAAATAGAGAGAATCGGCGAAATAGGCACGCCGAATAGTTTTGACACTTCTTCGTTCCGCTCTAACTTTCAACCGGAAAGAGAAACCGTTGAAAAAGCGATTGTCCTTGACAAGTTGGAGTTCGGATACGACGCGCCTTTGGGAGAGGTGAACACGATTGTCAAGAGGGGAGAGAAAGTGGGTATCGTCGGACAGAACGGATGCGGAAAATCCACGCTCGTCAAAACGATCGTGCATAAACTAAAACCGCTTGGCGGAAGCGCGACGTTCGGACTTCATGCGCAGGTGGGGTATTTCGATCAGACATCTACACAGAGTTTTTCAACTCTCACGGTGCTCGAAGATTTCCAAAACGAATTCCCTTCGTTGTCAAACACCGAGGCAAGAAGCGCGCTGGGTGCGTTTATGCTTACGGGGGACGACGTGTTTAAGCGCATATGCGACTTATCGGGCGGAGAGAAGGTGCGCCTTGCGCTTTGCAAAATATTGAGAAAAAAACCTAACATTCTCATCCTTGACGAGCCGACGAACCATATGGATATCATAGGCAAAGAAACGCTCGAAAGATTGCTCACAAACTACACGGGTACGGTGATAACCGTTTCGCACGACAGATATTTCATAAACCGCGTATGCACGAGGCTCATCGTTTTCGACAAAGGAAAAGTGGAACTTTTCGACGGCAGATATTCGGAATACGAATCGAGAAAAGCAGAGCAAGACGACGGCATTACGGAACAGAAAAGCACTGAACAGAAGAAGAAAGAAAAGCCCGTTTCGCAAAGTAAAGAGGCGGCGAGAAGGGCGCACAGAATGAGTTTTCTCGAAGAGAAGATGCAGGTGCTTCAAGACGAAATATCCGCACTCGATGACAAGATGCACAACGACGCAACCGTATATACGGATTACACGAAGATTGCCGAAATAGACGGACAAATCGCGGCGCTTAAGGATAAACTCGCACCTATGGAAGAAGAGTGGTTGGATCTGTCCGAAAAGGAATAAAAAACACAAAGCAATGTTTATACAATCAAAAACGACGCGTAAAACGTCGTTTTTGCTGTTATATTGAGAAAAACAAAAATTATAATGAACGATAAATATAGACAATATAGATAAACTAACGTTTCGTTTTTTATAAATGAAACAGGACATAGAGCGCTCGGATAAGTTGTCGTTTCTCAACCCCTGAAGCAAAATTTTAACAAAGAAAAAAGAGTGCCGAAGCACTCTTTTTTTGAGTTGGTTTTCGTTACGCATCGTAGCCGTAGGCTTTTTCGAGGTCGATTACGATACCTGCGGTGGTGCTGAACGTAAGACTGCGGAAGAAGTTTTTGAGGGTGATGGGAGCGATTGCGGCTTTGACGTCTTTGTCGATATCCGTGATGCTTGCATACACCATAAGTTTTTCCATAGTCATATCTGCAAATGCGTCCTCGACGTCGCCGCTGAGGTCATTGAGCTTGCTGTCTTTGAAGTCGTAGAACAGACTGCCTTCGGTGACTTCCATAAGGTCGCTTATCGTTGCGTCTTTGACGACGTCGTTGATATTTGCGATGGTAACTTCGTCTCTTGCGAGCATACGGAGCACCGCTTCACTCTTCTCGGTCTCGACCGTGACTCTCAACGCAATGCTTTCGATGGGATCGTGATATACGACTTCGTCGGAGGTTTGATACACTTCGTTTGCTTGCGCAAGGTATCCCACAACAGCCGTGTATCTGACGGCATCACCGTGCAAGGTCGAGTCGTAAGCGATCGCTTTGCCGTTGATTATAACGTATTCGCCGCCGTCGTTTTTGATATAGATATTTTCACAGTATTGCTTGGTGTAGAATACGTCCGAAGAGTGGCAAGCGTAAGACGAGTCGCCGTCAACGCCGGGGGTCGATTTCTCAACGAAGAAGTTGCCCGTTTCCTTGATATAAATCTTCTCGCCGAGGTGAGAGAGGTTGTTTGGATCGTACTCGACATACTTGCCGTTGACTATGACGTAGAGCTTTCCGCTTGTGTTGTCGTACGCGTCGACGGTTTGCGAATTTTCGCCCGTTCCGTTCTCGACTCTCTTGTACAGTTTGCCGGACGAGGGCTTGACGTATACGCAAAGGGCGTAATTGTTGACGTATTCGACGTTGCCGTCTTTCGTGCCTTTATAATAAATCTTGCCCGGTATCAAATCGATGATATCCGACGTGTTTTGGTAGGAGAACGTTTTTGTCTCGCCTTTCGTGAGGGTCGTTACGTCCGCTTCGACGAAGCGATATGCTCTCTTGATATATTTGCCCGTCTTGTCGTATACGAAGGTGTAGGGCTTGGTTCCAACGATATTGCCGCCCTCATCCAAAACTTCGTCTTGACCGACAGGGGCTACGATAAAGCGATCTTCTTTTTTGATTTCACTATTTGCAGGCGGATTCGTCGTATAGTCGTTGCGGATTTCACTGATTGTCGAGAATTCGTATACGTCGATGAGTTCGGATAAAAGCATATCTTTCATCACGATTTCCATTGCGTCGGAGAGGCCGTTTACGGGGACGTATGCCAAACGTTTGATAACAGACGAACTTTCGCCTTCCGCCACGACTTTGAAGTTTTGAAGTTCTGAATCAACCGACGTAGCGTCAAAGTCTGCGCCTTGGCGTTTGAACAGTTTGTTGACGCTATCGTAGTAGAAATACGAAGTGCCTTCTACCGCCGTATCGTCGCGAGTGAGAATGTCGATATCGATGTCCATAACGTCGCCCAGGCTGAGTTTGTCAAAAGCAGAGGAGAATTCGCCGAGCGTTGAATACGCCATACGTTGAAGCACTGCGGAAGAAGGCTCGTAGCCGAGCGTTCCGGCATCGGTCACTCTGTTGTATGTTGCAAGTCCTCGATGCTCTGCGGGATTGTAGAGAGTGAAATAAACCGCTTTTACGAATTTGCCGTCTGCGGCGGGGGTGTATGAGCCGTTGACTTTGTCGTAGCGTTGCGCTCCGTCGAAGAATTCGTTGCCGTCGTAGAAAGCGTAGTTGTCTTCTTCGACGATTTTGACGAATTTGCCCATCGTGCCCGCGGGAGCGAGTTCGTATTTATAGAAGTTGATGTCAACGGTTTCGGCAAGAGTGAGGTCGTCGGACACGGTGCCGAGGTCCTTTACGAGGCAATCTCTTGCGGCGAGCGATTTCATAATGCGAGAGGAGTGCTCGTCGATTTCTATAACTTCGTCGATTTTGAGTTCGTCAACGACCTGACCGAGATTGTCGAGGGTTGCGTCCTTTTTGGAGAGCGACTTCATAAGTACGCTGTCTGTTTCTTTGATGCGGACGAGTTCGTCAAAGAACATATTGTTGAGCTGTGTGCCGATTTGGTCGAGAGTGTAGCCTCTTCGTGCCATTTGTTGAAGCGCAAGAGCGGTTGCGCCTTCTTGCGTGAGGCGATATCTTTGCGCAGTAGTGCCGTCGATGGTTTCGTCGTAAAGGCGATATCTGAGCACTTTGACGTAGATATTTTCGCC
Organism: Bacillota bacterium; assembly: GCA_050873585.1. GTDB lineage: Bacteria > Bacillota > Clostridia > Christensenellales > CAG-917 > CAG-475. The sequence goes on from JBNMJA010000008.1 coordinate 7,315, forward strand.
GGTTGCACCGCTTGCCGCATCAGTGAAACTACCGTCTGCGCGTTTTTCAAAACGCGGAGCGTTTTCATCGTGTGCGTACTTGTTGTAGAGAACGAATATTTTCTCTGCAATATACGCGCCGTTTGCGTCTTCGACGTAGGAGTCGTATTCGATATCCATGACTTCACCGATTGTGAGAGAGTCCGCAACGGTGTCAAGTTCGTCGAGAGTGCAACCTCTCTTTGCGAGCGCTTTCATTATGGGCGCGGATTCGTCGTCGATTTCGATGAGTTCGTCGATTTTGAGGTTGTTGATTTCAGTGCCGATTTCGGAAAGTTTGCAATCCTTCAAGGATTTGATTGCCATTGCCGTGCCTTCTTTGTCGGTATCGACGACGTCGCCGATAGTGAGCGAATCGAGCAGACCGTCTGCATCCTGAAGTTCGACGACGCTCATATTGGACACGATTTGAAGCAATGTTGCGGACGTGCCTTTGTGTATACGCAAGAACGCCTTTCTGCTTCCTGCGTTTTCACCCTCGTCGAGTGTGCGGAGCATGCTGTCCTTGGTCAGAGTTTCGTCCATAACGTAGTAAACGTCGCTGTCCTCGTAAGAGCCGTTTTCAAGTTTGTAACGAGCCTCGTTGATTACGACTTTAGTGCCCGAAATTGCGGGAACGGATTTGACGAAATCTTTCAGAAGTGCAAATCCTTTGGTGCGGAGAGTGAAGTTTGCGCCGTTTATGCTCGCAATACGGTTTGCGTAAGTAACAACGTAGAGTTTGTCGACGTCTTGATGTGCGGAAGTCGGAGTCTTGTATTCAACGTGACGATAGAAAGTTTTTTCGGTTTCGTCTGCGTTGAAGTTGTCCGCATAGCAGGAGTTGTCAACCACGTATTGGTCGCTCACAGAGCCGTCCTCTGCCTTGACGGACTTGACGACGTAGCGAAGTTCTTTTTCCACGAGAGTGTCCGTGGTGCCGTCGTTGTCGGTGTCCTTTGCTCCTGCAATGAAGGTTTCAACACCCACGGCAGGGGAGTAATTTGCGTTTTTGAGTTCCGCTTTGCTCACTGCTTGGTATTCGTCGACTTTGACATAGACTTGGTTTTCGCCTTTGAAGATGAAAGAATCCGAATCGACGTCGAGAAGTTTGTCGAGGGTGAGCGCGTTGACCACTTGTCCGAAAGAGGAGAGCGAAACGTCCTGAATCGCCGCGATGAGATTGTTGTCGTTCACGCCGATATCGATGCCGAAATCGTTTTTGATTTTTCTCACCGACAAGTCGCCGTTGAAAGAACTCATGATATTGTCGATGGCGGTTTTGATATTGTTGTCGAGGTTGTCGTCAAGAATAGGCAAGTTGTAGGTGGAAAAATCGACGTCTGCAAGTCCGCTTATGTCCTCGAGCGTGAACGAGTTGACGATGATGGACAAGTCGCTTAGCAATTGGTTCACGGGGGCGTTGTAGAAGTCCTTGGTGGTGAAGTCGATGCCGCTTATTCCGTTGAGAATTGACAGCCCGTAATGTTCGTACAGTGTTTTCAGCGTCAGCGAGTCCATATTTTGCATATCGTTGATCACGCTCTTGACTGCGTCGAGAATGGTTTGCCCGTACAGCTTGCTGTCGGAAGCAATAGGCCCTTCTTGCGTGAAGTTGTCTTGCAGTTGCCCGACGGTGGTCTGCGTGCCGATGACGACGACTGCGCCGCCGATAGCGAGAACGAAGAGTATGATGCCGATGACCATACCCAGAACAAAAGTTAAAGTTCCGCGAAGTACTCTCATAGTTTAACTCCAAATATCAAACGAGTCCGCAAAATAGCGGACACGCGGGATTTTTAGCCGAAAATTTCGGTGAAAAGTTTTGCAATCGGATTGTTTTCGTAAAAATACTTGCAGACCGTGGACGATTCGAGAGCCGAATCGACGGCGGGAATTTTCCCTTTGAGCGAATTGAGGATGGCAAGTACGACCATTATAAACACCAATGCGAACGCCGTCGAAATTATCGCGCCGCAAGTGCGGTCGATCCCGACGAGGACTTTTGAGTCCGACGTGTGCATTTTGGCAAAAACCTTGCGAAGAAGCCAACAAATAATCCCCAATGCTATGCAGTATACAACGAACAATACGATTGCAACGATGACGTCCGACAAGAATACGCCTGCCACCTGCCCGATGGTCTGTCCGCTTTCTTGTATGAACGTCTTTGCCAGCCAGAGCGCAAACTTGCCTTTGAGCGAGGACGTAATGCCGTCGCCCATTGAGTTTTCAAGCAATTGTTCGCTTGAGCCCGACTCGTTGGTCACGACCACCCAGTACGATTTGTTGCCGTTTTCGTCAACGTGGACGTTGATTTTTTTGGAGCACAAATCGTTGCTGTCCTCGATTTTCGTCGTAATCGAAGATTCCATATTCACAAACACGTCGAGTTGACGAGCGGATGCGAAAGTGGGGGTGAGAAGAAGAAGGGAGGAAAGCATAATGGCAACGGTTAAAAACAGGCCTTTGAAGGATTTTGAAAAGCCCCTGATAATTCCCAGAATCAAGCCGAGCGCGACGATGACGAAAAACGCAATGTCGGCGTACGGCATATCTGCAGATAGAACGTTGACCATACAGTTTGCTCCTTAACATATCCGCATACGCATAGTGCGCATGCATAAGAATATGATTATAAACATTATAACCAATTATAAAGTTATATGCAATAAAAAATTGAAAAAGAAAGCCGCAAAACAACCATACGGAAAAATTTTCCTCGTCGGGCGGCGGTATAACGAAACGAAAACGAAAAATTAAATTTGCAAAAAGGCGTTGCGAAAAACGTCGGTTTTTGCCCGTTATAGTTTCAAAAAACAAAGCAAATCGGCAATGTAAATCGACAATAAAAACGACGCTTATGCAAGCGCCGTTTTCAGCATAATCGCGATTTCATCTGCCATTTTTTCAACGTAAAGCGGCGATACGGTCATAAGTTGCATAAGCGGGTCACCGTGCTTGTGTGCCACGATTCCGAGAATTCCTACATCCCCGAAGCGTTCCGATTTTCCCGTTACGCCCGAGGGGCACACCCCGTCGTCACGGAGCACTATTTGCCCCACTTTGTCTTTGCTTCCGAGCGACGCGTCAACCGCTATAAGCACGGAATTTTCGTGCGCGGCTTTTATGAAGTCAATCCATTCCCGCATATTTCTGCCGTTGATTTGCGCCTCGTCAGTGCCGTACACAAAAGCGGCAACGCCGTATTTTTTGGTCAGAAGCGTGCCGACCATGGGCCCGAGAGAGTCGCCGGATATGGCGTTCGTGCCAAAACATACGATGACGACGTCGCGCTCGCCTTTGTCTATTGCGGCGTTGAAAAGCGCGGCGGCAAAGGGCGCAAGAGGATCGATTTTTGGATTGGATAGGGTGAGATTTTCAAGATTGCAAACGAGTTCTTTTTCGGTTACGGACGTCTTTTTCATTCCCGAAGTATTGCCAAAAAAGACGTGCGCTAAACCAAATCGGGAACGAGAAAAATCTAATAAATTTCGCCTTGAATTTCGGCTGAATCTAGCCTTAAATCTCGTCGCATGCCGCTTGCTCGAGGACTTCGCTTTGCGAAGAAGATGGCAATTCGCGCACGTACGGAGCGTCGAATTTGTAAGTCTTTTTCAAAAGATTGCCGAAGTTGAGATTGCTGTAGGCATATGCGAGAGCGGAAAAACTTTGCTTGTTTGCGAGTCGCCATATGACGAGCACGACGGCAACCAAGACGATTGCAACAACCATGCCGATAAGACAACCGATAAAGTCGATGAGGACGTCCGTGATGGCGCAGAATCTTCCCGGTGTGAAATATTGTATGCCTTCGCTCACGCCTGCGTAGATAAAGCACAGCGGCGCGCTCAATACGGCGCAACCCCATTTGCGTTTGCAAAGCAAAAACAGCGTGCCGACGATTCCGAATCCGAGAAGTGCGGACAATCCGCCGTGTCCCATAAACTTGCGCACCATTTCGTAGGTGTTGGAAAAGAGTTTTACCTCGACGGTTTTCTCAACGTATATAGTCGGGTCTATCGTGCTCGTGCAACGGATGACCACTTTGCCGTAGGTTTGGGCAACGAGCGCGCCTTTTGGGGTGATGGTGGCTTTGCCGCTGACAACTTCCCACTTTACGTCGCTTGCGTACGCCGTGGGCATATGCGCTGCCTTGTATACGGCGGTGCTGTGGGGCGTGATTACGTCCTTGCCAGAAATTCTGAGCTGTGTGGGTGGATTCTTTTGAAGAGTGACGGTGACGCTCTCGCTAAGGCTCGGGTTGTACGCGGACGTGTAGGTCAATACAACCGTGCCCGTTTTTGAAACGTAAATCCCGTTGGATAGTATGGAAACGGAGTTGTCTCCGTTTGACGTGACGATAAAATCCGCGCTCGCGCCTTGCGGCTCGACTCTTTCGATAAGGTCGGATATAGTCTGCGTTTGTTGGTGAATGAGGGTGGGATTTTGCTTGAAAATTATCTTTTGTGGCATAACGAAATTGGGATTATCCTCGACGCTCACCGTTGTCGAAACGGATTTTCCGCAATCGAAAGTCGCGGTTATCGTCGCTTCTCCGGCGGAGACTCCGTAGACTAAACCGTCGTTTACGGCGGCAACGCTATCGTCGGACGAGGTGAACGTTGCGCAATTGTGAGACGTATCGCCGTCGTTGATGCGCGCAACGGCATACTTGCCGCGTTTTATCGTTTCGGGAAGGGAAATGACGTTGTTTTCGATATTTTGAGGATTCTTACCGTAGCAGTCTATCTGAACGAAGTTGTATAAGGACGGATTGCTTTTGAGGTAGACGTAAATGAACGTACTGCCCCAGGAGTGACAAGTCACCACGCCGTTTGAATCCACGGTGGCGATCTTCTCGTCTTCTGACTCGAAATACACCTCTTTGTCAAGAGTGTTTTGCGGTGAAAAGGTGAGCTTCAACTGCTCGGATTGGTCGGCATAGAATCTTTCCGTGCCAGTGCGCTCCAAGGTTATGTTTTGGGTGACGACTTTTGCGTCGAATTTTGATGAAACGTCGTATTTGGAGTCGATCTTGTCCGTGACGAATTGCGTGCTCGAACCGCTCTCCGTGCCGGGCGTTGCCGAAGCAATCCAAAGCCCCGCCCACAAAACGAGCGTGCATACGAGCGCAAAAGTTGCAAATATTTTCAATCCGATGAGGTATTTTCCGTCCCTGACAAGCATATTCGTTCTCCCGAAACACGAATTATGACAATATTATACAAAAAACTATGTTTTTTTGCAACACGCAACGCCCATAAAATGAGATCGTATGCGGCGATTTTTTGAGGGGCGAAAGAGCGTATAGTGCGCATACGGAATAGAATCCGCATTTCTGCACACGATATCTAAAAAAGGAGGTGTGATATGGAAGACAACAATCTCGTCAAAAGAGTTGCAGAACTCGGCAATATGAACGTGATGATACTGTTCCTCTTGGTTGCATTCATCGCGTTTTCCGTGGGACTTGCATTTTTCTTTCTCGTCCCGGGAGCAGTCGGCTACGGCATAGGCATCACGATGTTTGTGGTGGCAGGCTTGCTCTTTGTCATCGGCGAAGCAAACTACTTCTCAAAGATGAAGAAAATCCAAACGGAATGATCAAACTCAATTGCAACAAAAAAGCAGCCCTCGGAGTGAGGACTGCTTTTTGTTGTTGATTGAAAATCAAGCGGCGTTCCAACTTGTACCATTGTAGGTGTACGTTTTTCCTTTTTCAAGAGCGGTGCCGTCCGCAAAACGTGCCGTTTCATTTGCCTCATATACTTTTACGAAAACCGCACCCTTTTCTCCTGCTATATGGGCAAGCGCATGATCAACCAAATAAATCGCTTGCTTTGGAGTAGTGCTACCGCTGTTTCCTTCTTTTGATGTTACGGTTAGAGTTGAAGATGATGATACGATTATTTTTGCATCGTTTTCATTTGATTGTATCAATCCTCCGAAAGAACCGTTTATGTTGTAAGTGCCGTTTACAACAAATGAAGCAGCGGGTTTGTTTGGATAAGCCGTACCTGCCGCAGGCCCATCTGAATCGGTAAAGGTGTTATAGACAATCACAGATTTACTCGTTGTAAGTGTAGCGTTTTGTGCAACCGTGACGTTGCAACCCGTCAAAACTTTATAATCATACGGTGCATTTACGTTTGTTGCTGTGGTGCCGTCACCGATGTTTATATCATAGAGCCAAGACAATGGGAATTGAACGTCCGACATTTTGACGACTTGTTCGATTTCAATAAAGCGCTTTTTAAATGTGACTTTTAGCTCTAATGATCCCAATGATATATCACCAACGAGAGTAAGGGTTGTTTTTTGCAAATTGGGATTATAAGATTTAAGCACTTTACCATTAGACCCTAAGTTTATGATTGCCCCAGAATTTGCGATAATAGCGGTTATATCATTGTTGTGGGTGCTGTTGGCATATAGGTCTACATAGCCATTATGTGAAGATCCAACATTAAATACTTGGTTGCATTGAATGTTTGGCATCTCGTATTGGTTGAAAGGCGAGATTTTTGCATCAGCGTGGCAGAAAACCGTAACTGTATTTGTACCGCCACGGAAATCCCTTACGACAAACGGGCTATATACTTTTGCACCGCTGTTTGCATACAAAGTGCCGTTGCCTTTGACGTATCCGCGTACATCGAGGTTTGAGCCGTTGTTCAGTTGAATAGTGCCGTTGTTTATCAGCTGACCATGTGCACCCGAAGTGTGTCCGGAAAGAGCAACGCCATTGTGCCCGAGCAAGCCCAAAATGAGAATATTGCCCGACACGTTAAGGGTGCTGTTTCCCCAAACAGAGAGGGTGTACAAAACCGTGGTGCTATAATCACCGCTACCTGCGCCGTACGCTTTTGTTGCGTTGCCGATTGTTGTTGCACTGTCGCCGGTGCTATCTCCACTCGGCAAAATCAAAGTTGTGCCGCTCGGGATCGTAAGGTTGCTTGCAATAAATGCATTGCCTGCCAAGGTCACCGTGCCGCCTTTTGTAACCGCGTCTTCAACGGTGTATTTGACGCCGTTCACTTCAGCCGCTTTCACTTTGAGTGTTACGGTGATGCTGTCTGCTTTGTAGTTGGCGGTTTCAGCAATAGACACGATAATGGCGTACACGCCGCCATCTCTGGCTTCGCTTATTCCGTTCGGGGCAGACAGTCTGTGTGTGAATGCAGTTTCTGTATTGTCGGTTGTGACGATTGTTGCAAGAGAGTATTCAATCACTTTGCCTGTCCAGTCATACTCGAGGGCTTTGTTTTTCCAGGAATCTCCGGATGCACGTTCTGTGGAGAGATTGGAATTGGCTTTTTCGAGGTTGACGAAAATCGTCAATTGATAGACGTTGTAGTTGGTGGCGTCTGCGCAGTAGGTTGCCGCATAGCCGACGCTATTCTTCGTGCAAGAGATATTCTCGTCCTCGTTTGCCCATGCAAATCCCGTTCCGTTCAAATTCTTGAAAGCGGAGATTGACGTGTTGGGTGTGTACACGCCTTTGAGGTTGTCAAGGGCATATATGACAAGTGCGTTCTGCACGTCGCTTTGAGTGTAGTTTGCCTTGCTTACGGTGAGCGTTGCGCCGACGGTCGTGATATCGTAGTCCGCATAGTCGCCTACGTTGACGGAGATGTCGTACGTGCCTGCGTTGTCGCCGACTGCGTAGGAGCATGCGAGCGTAACGGCGATAACGTCAAGCAATTTGCCCGAAGTCGCTTTGATTTCGTAGGCGGTTTCGTCGAGTGTGAAAGCCTCGCCGTACACAGCGGATTGATTCTTTGCGGCGATCGTCACTTGCGCTTTGTCCACGACCAAAACTACGTTCGTTGCGTAGACGATTTCGTAGTTGCTCGATTCAAGGCCGCTTGTCGTGACGAAGAAGTTGCCTGCGTGTTTTTGCGTATCGTAATCGCACGTAAAGACGAGAGTTCCGCCGAGAACGGACTCGTTTTCACCGTTCACGAAGCCGCTGTATGTTGCACGGAAGTTTGTATCTTCGCCAAAGACGATATGCAATGAATTTTGCGCAATACCGACGTTGAGCGTTGCTTTTTGTACGGTTAAAGTCGCGTTTTGGACGGAATCCGACGAAATCTCGTATTTTGCGAGAATATCGTCCGAAAGGCTTATACGCACGGCGTAAGTGTCTGCTCCGAGGATGGCGACGGAGGTTTGCCAACTGCCGTCTATATCGTATTCAATGCTTATTCCGCTTGCGTCGAGGTCGAGCAATCCGCTCTCAACGTATGCGACGTTTGCTTTGTTGCCGTACGTCGTCGAAAGCGTGCTTTGCTTGAAGCCGAGCGTGAGCGCTCTCTTGTTTACGACAAGTTTCACCTTGCTTGCGTCAACGATATAGTTGGCGTTTGAAGAGGTTGCTTTCACTGCGTATTCGGCTTGGAATCTGCCTTGCTCGTAGTCTGTCGAAAGAGTGATGAAGTCAAGGGCTACGTCCACCGATTGAGAGGTGAATCCCGTGAGTGCGGGAGCGGTATCGCCGTAAGTTACGGTGTAGGTCTTTTCGTCGAGCACGACGGCTTTTGCGCCGACTTCAACCACGTTGGTTTCATACGAGAAAGAGTAGTTTGCGTGGCTTGCAACCGCGTTTATTGCGTAAGAGCCTACGTCGTTGCCCTTTTTATAATCGCACGAGAGCGTGACAGAAACGGAAGCCTCGTCCTTTTCAAGCACGCCGTCCATAGCGTAGGCGTTGCTATCCAAAGTGAAGTTTTCGCCGTATACTGCGGTTTGCTTTTCAACGATTATCTTTGCGCTCTTTGCCGTAACGCTGGCGGTGAAAGCGCCGTCGACAGAGGTCAAGCCTTCCTTGACGATTTTGAAAGCAATCTTATATTCGCCTGCGTTATATACGCTCGGTTTTTGAGATTGTTCGGCTTCGTTTACGATATAGGTTACGGTTGCGCCTTCTTCAGCGCTCACCCAAACTTCGTGTTGCTCGCCGTCGTAGACGAAGGTTCTGACGGGGCAGACTTCGTATTTGATGGGCATGTCTTTTATTTCCACTCTGACGTCGTAAAGCACGTTGTAGTTGTTCAATACGTCTTGTCCGCCGTCCGTTCTAACGATCTTTATGCCGTCTGCATACTCGAAGTCGCCGAGTTCGCTTCCGCTTGCCACGTAGACGTTCTTCTCGCCGCTCTTGGTTTGCAGTATGCCCGAAATCGTATCTTGCGCATAAACGCCGATTGCGTGCTCAAAGATGTCGAAATGCGCTTTTTTGCCCTCGTCGTACGCAACGTTGTCGTCGTCGAATTTTATCGTGACCGTTCTCTTTGCGACGGTGAGCGCGGCTTGCTTTACGGTTATATCGTAGTGGTCTGCGCCGTCGACGGCGAGCGTAATCGGATATTCGCCTATGCTTGAGCCTTGTGCGTATTCGCAAGCGAACGTGATTGTCGGAACGTCGTTTTCAACGAAACTCTTGTTCGCGTTATATTCAAACGACGGTTTTTCGTCGCCGTAGACCACCGACGCGTCTTTTGCGGTGAGCGTAATCGCTCGCTTGTTCACGGTGAGTTTTGCGCCGACCGTTTCAACTTCGTAGTTGCCGTTTTGGCGTATGTCGGAAACGGTGATATCGTACTCGTCGGGGATATTGCCGACCGCATAGTCGCAAGAGAGGGTGCAAGCGATCTTATCGTTTTTGTAGAGATTGCTCGTTTCGTATTCAAACTTGCCTGCTTCTTCGCCGTACTCGATTGCGGCGGGCGTTTTGACGGTGATAGTCGCTTTTCTGCGAGTGACGGACAACGCTGCTTTTTCGCATACGAGAGTGTAGTTCGCGTCGTCTTTGAGGGTGCAGACGATATCGTAGCCGTTGGCTTTTACGCCGTCGCCTTGCTTATAAGTGGTGGAAAGTTCGATTAAATCGGCAAGCGAATCGCCCTCGAAACGACCTTTTTCGCCTGCGAGCACGCTCGTCAGGTCAAACGCTTCGCCGTAAGTGACGGAATTGCCGCTTGCAAGCGTGATTTCAAGCGTTGCTTTGTTGACGGTGAGAGAACCGTTTTGCAGCGTGATATCGAGGTTTGCGTTGTCCTGTGCCGACACGACGATATCGTAGTTGCCGATCTTATTGCCCACGCGATATTCGCAAGCGATGGTGACGACGACGTTTTCACCGAAGAGTTCGCTCGTCGAGTATGCGTCATTGCTCGGCGTAAAGTTTTGTCCGTACGCTACGGTCGCGTCGTTTGCGGTGACGGTCGCCTTTGCCTTGTTCATCACGACGGCGAAGTTGCCGCTTTCCGTGGCGTAGTTCGCGCGCGCGATTCTATAATATACCGTGTATGCGCCAGCGTTTCTGAAAGCGGGAAGCGCACCCGAAAACTCGCCGTCTTCGCTCGCCGAGTAAGTGACGGCGCAATTGGCTGTTTCAACCGCGATTGCGGAGGGAGTTTGTTCCGTGCCGTTGAACGTTAGAGTTTGCTTTTCGGGAGTCGTAAACTTGATGCTTGCAGGGGTGATTGCCGCGCTTGCGACGTAGGTCACGTCGTAGTTTTGCATGACGTCGTTTCCGTCCTCGTCAACGATGGTCAAGGATTTTTTGAGGATCTGTTCGTTTGCATATTCCGTCACGCCGTTGCCGTTCGTTTCGAGACAGAGCGCAAGTTTGTGTCCTTCAAGAAGTCCCGAAAAATCGTTTTCGTCAAAATTCGCGCTCAACGCCGCGCCGGTATATTGTGCGCTGAATGCGAGAGTGTCGTTGGCGATGACGGAGCGTTTTCCGACGTGAATCGTTGCCGAAATCGAGCCGTCCGTATTCGTGCCTTTCACCTCGTAGTTTGCCGCTGAAACGTTGCGTACGTTCAAAATATAGTCGCCCACGCTCTTGCCTTGCTCGTATTGAGTGACGAAAGAATCCGTCGCGAAAGAAATCGTTTCTTCTTCGAAAGCCCAACCTTCGTATGAAAGGGCGATTGTCGGCAATTCGTCACCGTAACTAACGTTTATCGGTGCGATAGTTGCGGTTAAAGTCGCTTTTTGGACGGTTATCGCAATCGTTGCTTGTGATGATACGGGGGCGTAACCGTCGCTCGAGGCGGTTGCTTTGCAGGTGAGGGAGTGCGAACCCGCAGTCCATCTTTCCACCGAGCATACCGTGCCGTCTTCACTTGCGGCGAGTGCGTTTCCGCTCTCGTCGAACCACTCGTAAGAGTAGGTGACTTTGTCGGGTGCGCTCAATCCGCTCGCCGTGACGCTAACCGTATCGCCGTAATAGAAATCGTCTTTGTTTGGATTAAGCACGGGTTGTCCCGGCGCAACCAATTCAAAAGAGGCGGTGTAGGTCACGTCTTTGACGAGAGTCGCGCCTTGTGCGATTTCGACGCCGTTTTCGTCCACCCAATTCACGAATCTGAATCCGCTCGGAATTTTGTCGCTGTATTCGGTTTCAAGCGGCAGGCTTATCACGTTGCCCGCGTTGTCTTCGGTCTGCTTGACGACTTCGCCGTTCACCACGAATTTTACGGTGTACTTTTGCTCGTTTTGGCTTATCTTGGCATACACTTTAAGGTCGCTCGTGACGTTTGAAAAATCTTTGTCCCAACCCGTAAATTGCTCGTTTGCGCCGAGCAAATCTTTAAAGACGTCAACGGACGGCGCTGTCGCGCTTTTCCCGTATTCGACGGTGACCTCGGTGACGAGCGTGGTTTCGTCAAGATAGAAAGACACTTTGAAGGTCTTGATTTTCCATTGTGCGTAAAGCACGCTTCCGTTCTTGAGTTTGGACGGGTCTAACGTCTCGGTGCCCTCTTTGTCCGTCGCCCAGCATACGAAGTCGTATCCCGTGCGCGTGGGCGTGTACGTTATATTGTTAGGGTCGATGGTTTCTTCTTTCACGGCAGAGCCGTCGTTCAAATCAAACGTAATTGTGACGCGCTTGTCCTCTTGCGCGGTTTTGTCGCAGGCGGCGAATACGCAAACGAGTATCGTCACCAAGGCTACCGCAAGAAGAAGGGCGCTTATGTGTTTTCTGTTCATTCCTATTATTCCTCCTATTTCCCCAAACTAATAGGATTCTTTCTCGATGTCGGACACAAAAGGACCGACTGACCGCGACCTGTCGCAGCCGTGCGTTCGATTGCTACAAAAATGCGTGTTTCTATGCCTTCGGTTTTGAAAACCGATTTGCAATCATATCGATCAATGCTTGCTCGACGCATTGAATTTGCTCGTTGCGTCAAACATAACGAATCGGAAATCTTCCTTGCCTGCCGCAAGCGGAAGAAGTTGTCCTTGAGTGTGCAATTCGGAGTCTTGCGAGTTTTCAAGAACGCCTATATTGACAAGATACTGATTCATGCTCTCATACGTGTATCCGCTCATGTCAAGAACAGAATAGTTCTTTCCGCCGCCGTAGAACGCGATGCCGCCGTGGACGTATTCTTTGCCGTTTATCTTGGACACGATATTCTCGTTTCCGGGAATCTTGCACATTTCACGGAGCATTTCGGGTATGTTGAGCTCGAGCCAGGAAAGACTCTGTTGATTGTCTTGCAGATTGACTTCGATGAGGGTGGAACTGTCCACTTGCGAAAGTTCCTTCCAGTCGTCAAGAATCACTTCGCCCACGAGGCGCAGACAAGCGGGATAACTCGTTGCCGCAAGCCCGTCCCAGCCGTTGAGATATGAAAAGCCCATCGTCGGCATATCGAGCATACCACCCGAGAAATGACTTTCCATACCCACAGAGAACAGTCCGCTCGTGGAAAGTACGCTGTCTTTGAGGGTGACGTCGGTGAGGACGTAGTTGTTCATAAAGTATTCGTCGTTTGCGTATGAGTCGCAAGTCGATTTGTTGTGGTTTTCGTAGTTTACGCCGTTTTTGTCGGTGAGCGACGGCGCGAGTTCGTTTGCGTTGCCTCTCAAGAACCTGTTCGTGCCGATTTTGAGAATAAACTCTCTTGCCGTCTGCAATCTCGAACCTTCGATTGTGACGTTTATGCGCTCGGTCTGCGGATTTACGCTCTCTTGCGTGACGTCGCTTCTTCCGAACACTCTCACCACCGTGCGCCCGTTTTTGATGCGGCAATTCTTTATCGTCGCATTGCACATAACCTCGAGAGTCGTGCCTTTTTCGTTGAGCAGTGTGAGTTCCATCTTTTTGTTGCCGTCGTTGTCCTCGACGTAGAGCGAGTCGTCGTCGCAACCTGCAAGAGTGAGGTTGTCAAGGACTATGCCGTTTTTGCGCACGAGGAAGGAAATATTGTCCTGCGCCTTGACGGAGGCAACGTCTATGCCGCCCATACTTGCCGCCACGAAGTTCAGCGGACCTTTGAAGAGGGCGTAAGAAGGAACGGTGTCGGTGAGCGCGCCTCTTAAGTCGGTGATATATTCCGCGCTTATATAGTGTCCGTTGCCGTAAACGTTGTTTTCAAACTCGAAGCCGACGTACACTTCGGGTTGCTCGTGCCCGAGGTTGGTGTAGTATTTATAGTCCGCCGTCGTCTTGATTTTTTTGACGTGGGAGAGCAGTTTTTGCGTCATTTGCGCATCGTCGTACTTGGCGTTCCCCTCTTCGTCGGTGAGTTTTTCGCCGAGGTATATATCGCCTGCAAGTACGATTTGCTTCTTGAGGGCGGTTGCCGCCTTCAATTCCTCGTAGTTTTTGACGTATACGCCGTCAACGGCGTTGAACGTGAATGAGGTCGGTTTGACGTTGAATCGAGAACCGAATTTCCAAGTTGCCGTCACCGTAACTTCGCCCGTGCCTTTGACGATGAGTTTTACGCCGCTTTTGTCGGCTCTGATTTCGAGGATAGAGTTGTTGGACGAGATGAATTCGACGTTGTCGTAGGGATATGCAATCTCTTCTTGCGCGCGGTCTTTGCCGAGTACGTTGTTGAAGAGTTTGGTCGTGTATTCCGTCTTTACGATTTTACCGTTTGAGAAAGTCTGATTTGCGATTGCGAGGTTTCCCAAGCCGTGCGAGGCGGCGGTTTCGTTGAATATGAGGGAAGTGTAGACTTTTGCCACGACGAGTTTGCGTTTTATCACGCCCTCGGTTTGAGTTGCGCCGCGCTTTTTCCAAGAAATCGAAAGTTCGGTTTCACCGTCTTTGACGGCCTGGATATAACAGTATTCGTTGGATTGTTCGGTTATCGTCGCAAAAGAGGGATCTGCGATTTCCCAAACGTATTCGAGGTCGGCGGTCGGCTCGGACGAAACGGTGAATTTCGTCGTCATTTCGTCAAGAAGCACGAGATCGTCGTTGCCGTCGGCGTTGCCGAACGAATTGACGGCAAACGCGTAGTCGGCAAACGAAACGTAGAGGAAGTATCTTTGCGAGTTTATCGTCACCCAGTACAGTTTGTTGGTTGCGCTCGTGACGGGATTTTCAAGTTCCACGTCGATTGCGTACGCGCTGTCGCTGACGTTTGATAGTTTTCTTGCCTCGAACGAAAGAGTTTCGCCCACGCCTGCAAAATCGATATCGCTTTGAGTTATGCCCTTGCAATCAACGAAGAAAGTGAAGCGTTCCGCTCCCAAGGGCGCGCTGACGATAGGCGCGTCGTTGCGGTCCTGCGAGGTTTTTTGTCCGTTTATCATCACGTCGCCGTTGCGGCGGACGTTGAGTTTCAAAGTTTTGCGCGCGTCGTTGCCGAAAGCGTCCCTGAGGTTGATTGCAACTACGGCTTCCGTTTCAAAGCGAGCGGCAATCTTTCCGCTGACTTCGTTTATGGAAATAGCGTCTTGATTCTCGGACGTGTAAGTTGCTCTAACATCCGTTGCGGTTGCGGGGTAGAAGTCGCCTGCAAGGGTGTATATTCCTGCCGTTATATCCGCTTTATAGTCGGTGTCGTCGCCTTTTTCAAGCGCGACGGGTGCGTCGGTGCTGTCAAGAAGAACGGGATTGAAAGACAAAACTCCGCTCGAGGCGACGTTGAAGATAACGCTGTCGCTGTATCCGCCGTCTTGGCTCGTGTAGGTGAGTTTTGCAACGCCGACGTCGTGGAACGCAAACGAGCCGTCCTCTTCGCGAGTGACGATATCGGTGTCCTCTCCCGTGTTTGCGTCTGTGATTTTGAGGGTGTATTTCTTGTTCTTTGCCATGACGGGCAAAACTTCTACGCCGAGGTCGCCCTCAAACATCTTGTGTTCGTACTTTGCAAGGTCAAACGAGAATATCCCGTTCGTGCCCTTGTTGTTTATCACGAGCGCGTTTGCGGGAATATCCGCCGAAACGCTCGCAACCGACGTTATCGCAAACAACGCCACGAGGAATATGAGAGGAAGAACTATTATGAGTGCAGTCACGATTTTTTTCATCTCAGTCCTCCGAGTCCAAATTTTCGTACGCACGCTTTAAGTGCGCAAAGAAGTAACCTGCCGCTCCTGCAAGAAGCGCAAGCGGCAAGCATATTGCGATTGCGTAGTCCGCACCTTTGGGGAGAGTGGAAAACTCCTTTCCGCTCACCAGAGGACTTATGAACGACGCAAGCAAGGAAAGACCTGTTGCGAAACTTGCAACGAGTCCAACCGCGATAATCGTCGAAACCGTGGAGTTGGATTCTTTGATTTCGCCGTCCTCCGTCTTTGCAAAGTGCGGATGGTCGAGGTCAAGCCTCGTGGCAAACACGATTTGAGCAAGCGCGTAAAGCGAAGCGGCAACCAGCGTTACGGCAACGTCCGCGCCCTTTTCAAGCCCCGTTGCCGCAAACACGACGCAGGTTATAAGCACGCTCGATTCCGCCACGATGGAGCAGAACGCGATTTTCGAACCGAGAATCTGCGAGGGCGAATACGGCAAAATCTTTTGCGTCATCGACATATATCCGTCTCTTGAAATGTTGGTCGAGCAGAACGTGTTGGTGAGCGTGGAGTACAAAATCACGATAAACGTGCATAACTCGAAACTCACGTCGGTTTTTCCGACCAAGCCGGTGAGCATGCTAAGCGCAATGTTTGCCGAATAGTAGGCAATGACGGGCATAACCGCCGCTGTGGTGAAGTACATATACGCATAGTTCGGAGTGCGCATAACGAGCAAAAATTCTTTTGCGAGCAACGAGCCGAAACGAGTGTTTTTGGTGAATCTGACTCTGCGAATATGCGCGCACGGAACGTGAATCGCAAGTCCCGAGTGCGACACTTTGATGAAAATCGCGCGCACGACGAGCAGACATATTGCCGCGCAAACCGCCACTGCCGCCGCAAGTATGCCCACGCTTGCTGCGAGATTGCGCTTGAGCATAATGTTTGCAAACAGGTTTGCGGGATAGTTGTATTTTGTGAACGTGAGGATAAATCCCATCGTTTTGTCGTCGAAAAGAGAAGTGACTTTTCCGCTTGAAATCAGGTTTTGCGCAAACCTGAAAACGAACGAATACAGCCAGCAGAACAGCGCCATACCGACGGTCATCACTACGAAAACGAAAATGTAGTGCGAGTTGGCAAGGCGTTTGAGATAATAGTAGGGTAGCACCACAGTAGACGCGATGCCGAGAGGTATTATGGGCAAAAGAAGCGCCACTACGAAGGTCATAATCCCGTTGTACGCATTGAGAGTGTGCGTGGTGCAAAGGAAGGTGAAATTGAGCGTGGGTACACACACGAGCGCAAGAAGCGCTTGTTTGAGATATACCGCCGTGAGCTTTGAAAGGAATATATCGCTGCCGGAAAACGGCATTGAGATGAGAATGGATAAATCGCTGTTTTCAAACAGAGCGTGGCAGAGGGAGTTGATTCCGCTCAGCACGAAAATCACCACGAGTACGAAATAGCCCATAGACATAATCTCGTACTGTCTTGCCGAGATGTCGGGCACGCGGTTGATTTTGATTTGCGTGTACGTTGAAATAAATCTTGAAAAAACCAAGACGAAAATCGCAACCATCGCTCCTACGAGCAAAAACATCAGAAGAGAGCTCGTAAGGTCGGGCAGTTTCTTTTTTGAACTCTTGGTCGGAAGCGCGTCAAGCAGTTGTTTTTTCAAAAGGAGAGCGTACTTCGTCATTTTTCAACCTTTGCAGTGCGAGAGAGAAAATATTCCTCTAGGTCAACGCCCGGATGTTCGCACTCGAATTGCTCGAAATAAAAGTCGTCGGTTTTCACGCCGTTTTGGATGATAACCGCTCTGTCGCAGAGTTTTTGCACGGAATTTATGTTGTGAGAGGAAAACAAAATGCAGTTGCCTTGTCTTGCGTACTTTTTCATAAATTCGCTCACGCGCTGAGAGGTGAGCGGATCGAGACCTATCATCGGTTCGTCCATAATCCAGAGTTTGGGATTGTGAATGAGGCTTCCCATCATGCAGATTTTTTGGCGCATGCCGTGGGAGTAGTCGTTGATTGTGTCGAAGATTCTGTCGCCGAGTTGGAACACGTCCTCGAGCCTATCGAGGCGTTCTTTTCTGTCTGCAATGCTCACACCGTATGCGTTTGCCATAAAATCGACGTATTGCATGCCCGTCAGTTTGACGAAAACGTCGTGCTTGTCGCTGACGTAGCCGAACGTGCTTTTCGCCTTCACGGGGTCTTTTTCGATATTGTAACCGTTGATGAAAATTTCGCCTTTTGAATAGGGCAGTATGCCCGTGATGCACTTGAGCGTGGTGGATTTGCCCGCTCCGTTGTGCCCTAGAAGTCCGACGATTTCACCGGGATAACAGGATACGCTCAAATCGTTCACGGCAGGTTTGGGCGCGGCATGGTACTGCTTTGTGAGATTTTTTATTTCAAGACAGGGTGAATTCGATTGTTTTGGCATTGTAAACTCTCCCGCATTAGTGTTTTTCGCGCCGCGATTTTTATGCGCACGCGCAATTAATATATGTAATTATCCAGCTTTTGTATATTTTACCCCTTATAAATGTTTTATGCAATAGAAATGCATACAAATATATACCTTAAGATTACATAAAGACGCAAAAACCGACAAAAAATGGTCAAAAAGTGCCCAAATAACCGACAAATGCTACAAAATGTATTAATAAGTCGGGGGGGGGTGCCATTTTACCGTATAAATATACACAATTCGTGAATATTCGTGCATAATTTACAATCAAAGCGCAATAAACTGTGGAAAAAATATTGAATAATTATAAAAAATACAAAAATTTTATTGTGAAATCACAAACAAAAAAGTGAAAAAAGCAACGGATTTCTCAAAAAGCGTGGTATAAACGATAAAATGATTTTTAATGCGGCAACGGACGAGCGGATAAAAAAAGCGCGTATTGCTTAATATTTTGTTCGTCTTGGCTATTTATACCACTTCTGGTTTAAAACCAAGCACGGACAAATTATTTCGTTTCTTCCGCGCTTTCGGTTGTTCGCTTAAGCGCGGCGGCACACAAACGGATAAAACTTAAACTACCGATTCGCCATATAGTGCGCTTGGTATTTGCGTATTTGGCGAATGCGGAAATTTTTTGAATTACTTCACACTCCGCATTGCTATTCGTATTGTTTTGAGTTTTTGTATTCTAATTTCAAAATACCCGTTTAGATGCTGTGTTTCGCGATTTGATCGACACCTGGAACAAGCCCGTGATTATCGACATATTTTTAAGTTTTTTGCGCTTGTTTAATGAGTTTTTAATGGTTTTTCTTTAACATTTAAGCATACTAACTCAAAAGGTGCGAGCGCGACGAGGGCAAAATACCCTCGTTGCATTGACTTTTTCGTATTTAATTTTTATAATATGTTGAACATATATAAGATTATTACGGAATCGTCGCCACGCGCCGATTTCAGGAGGATAGATGAAACCAACAACCAGACGCACACTCATAATCGTCGGCGTGATACTTCTCGTCATCATCGCTTTCGTCATTGCCTACGAGTTGACAAGACCCACCGAGGTCGTGTATCAGGGCGCTGACGACAGTTTTGTGGAGATGCTAAAACGCGGCGAAATAAAAGCCATCTATATCGAGGGCAGTTACACGGCAAAATTGCTCGTGGGCAACGACAAGAGTTACGGCTATTTTGTCAACACGCAAGGAAGAGTCGCTTTTTCCGACGCTATTAAGGAATTTACCGACGCAGGACTTTTGGACGGCGTGGTCGTCAGATACGACGATCCCTCGAGCGGTTCGCTCTTGTCGAGCATACTCGTTCCGCTCATCCTTTACGCGGCGTTGTTCGGCATCTTTATGGTCGTTCTCAGAAAGAGCGCAGGCGCACAAGGTCAAGCGCTCAACTTCGGCAAGACTAAAGCAAATCAGGTGCGCGACATAAAGGTCAGATTCAACGACGTTGCAGGCGCAGAGGAAGAAAAACAGGAACTTCAGGAAATCGTGGACTTCCTCAAACACCCCAAAAAGTATACGGATATAGGCGCGCGCATACCTCGCGGCGTTCTTCTCGTAGGCCCTCCCGGAACGGGCAAAACCTTGTTTGCAAAGGCGGTCGCGGGTGAAGCGAACGTTCCGTTCTTCTCAATCAGCGGTTCGGATTTCGTTGAGATGTTCGTCGGCGTAGGCGCGTCGCGCGTGAGAGATTTGTTCGATCAGGCGCAAAAGAATATGCCTTGCATCATCTTCATCGACGAAATCGACGCGGTCGGTCGTCAAAGAGGCGCAGGCCTCGGCGGCGGAAACGACGAGAGAGAACAAACCCTCAACCAACTCCTCGTTCAGATGGACGGTTTCGAGGCGAACAGTTCAATCATCGTAATGGCGGCAACAAACCGCGCGGATATTCTCGACCCTGCGC
>JBNMJA010000009.1:0-26468 GCA_050873585.1 Bacillota bacterium
AAGCGAACAACTGCAACAAGTTGCGGTTGAAGCAATGGGACTTGTGTGCGACGAGTTCGGCGCTCCCTTGGCTCGCCGCCGTTGCGGCTCGAGTTCCGTCTTCGAATGGGCAGATACCGTGTATAAGAACGTCTTGAATGAGTGAACGTAAAGAAGTCCGCTCTGCAAGTTCGCGGACGGCGGTTTCGTTTCATCTTCGAATTGACAGATTTTGTTAATGAATAGGCTTCGAACAAGTGCAAATAACGTCCAGATTTCAAATTCTCCGCTCGCGCCATAGGCGCAAATTTAGTATTTATCCGCTTGCGTGCGTAGCACGTTTCACCAAGCGAGCGATATAGCGAAACTGTGGCGTGAGTTTTTATCCCTGCTCGAACTGATAGCGTATAGCGGTCGCGCGGTAGCAGAGCAAAAATCAAGCGAGGCTATCGGCAACCGCCCAAAAGGTGTTATGTTTGTGAATTTAATAAAAGTCTTTCGATTTTGGCGGTTGTCGCTGCCTCGGCGATGATTTTTGCTCTTTCGCTTGACACTCTCTTTTGTTTTATTTATAATGGTTTAGCATTTATATATTTATATATAATAGATAGCAGAAAATAAAAGTCCTAACAGACGGAGGAATATCATTATGAAACAAACCTACCAACCCAAGAAAAGACAAAGAAGCAAAGTCCACGGTTTCCGTGAAAGAATGTCCACCAAGAGCGGCAGAAACGTTCTCAAGAGACGTCGCAACAGAGGCAGAAAGAAACTCAGCGCATAAGGTGTAATTCCAAATGCAAAAGCAATTCAGACTCAAAAAGAGAGCGGCGTTTGCCTACGTGTATCGCAAAGGTGAAAAAGCCTCTGCAAGAGACTTGTTGCTTTTGAGTGCTAAATCCAAAGAAGGATTGAAAATCGGATTGTCCGTGTCCAAAAAGGTGGGAAACGCCGTGACTCGCAACCACGTCAAGAGGTTGCTTCGCGAGGCGATAAAACCGATTATGGACAGAATCGACGACGGGTATATGTACGTTATCGTGGCGTATCCGTCCATTGCGGAGAAAGATTTTTTCTCGGTGCAAAAGTCGGTCGAACAAGCGTTTGTGCGAGCGGAGAAACTCAAATGATAAAAAGATTTTGTCTGTTTCTCCTTCTTCTATACAAGCGGACGCTTTCTCCGATAACGGGCAATCGATGCGCGTATACTCCGACGTGTTCGATGTATTCATACGACGCCATAAGCAAATACGGTGCGGTCATAGGGATTCTTTTAACTATTGAAAGATTGCTCAGATGCACGCCTTTTGCAAAGGGCGGATTCGATCCCGTCAGAGAGAACTATCGAGGAAAAACTAAATGGTTAATATGAGTTATCCGCGCAGACGGAAATTGCAGATTTATCTCATCGCGGCGATGCTCGCGATTTTGTGCTGCATTCTGGTTGCGTGCAACAGCGACAACTCCTATAGCGTTGCGGGCGAAACCGTCAGTGAACCCACTCACTTTATGGCAAAGTTTATGATTATCATAAACAACGCTTTGGGTGGCGGCGTTGCAAGTTTCGGCTGGACGGTTGTTTTGTTTACGGTCGTTTTGCGACTCATCCTTTCTCCGCTCGACATTTGGCAGAAAGTCATTGCGAGAAAGAACAACAAAGCGATGGAACGCATGAAACCGCAACTCGAAGCCTTGCAGGCAAGATACGCCGACGACAAGCAGAGATTGCAACAAGAGCAAATGGCTCTTTACAAAAAAGAGAAATACTCCACGATGGGTATGTGTTTGCCCACGATCGTGACTTTCGTCGTGTTCTTCGTCGTTTTTGCAGGTTTCAGACAGATGGTCGGATATCAGTTCGCAAAGGATTATAAGGAATGCGTCAAAGCGTATAATTCCTCTATTTCCGAGCAAATCGAACAAAATAAGGACGAGGCGTTCATCATCGACAACGGCGACGGCAAGTGGGATATCGACGATATCGCAAAAACGCAGGAGGGCGCAGACTTCTACAAGAGTGCAAAAGAAACCGCACAACAAAAAGTCTACGATGTTTATTATTCCGAGGATCAAAAGACCATAAGAGGCTTCCTCTGGATCAAGAATATTTTCGTTTCGGACAACTGGGCGCAAGCGGTTCCCGATTTTGCGACGGTTACGGGACAAAAGGGTATGGCCACCTCAAAACTCACCGGCATTACCATTGACGAGTACAACGACGTCATGGCAAAGGTGCTCGGCACGGGCGGCTACGGCAAGAACGGAAAGTGGAACGGATTGCTCATCCTTCCCGTATTGTCCATTGCCCTCAGTTTTCTTTCCACAAAATTGCTTTCCGGCTCGCAGGCTCAACCTCCCGCGCCCGCACAGGACGCTCAGGGCGAGGGCGCAGAGAAAGCCAAGGCGCAACAACAATCTATGAAGATGATGCAGTACGTTATGCCCGTTATGATGGGTGTGTTCGCTCTGTTCTATTCGGGTGCGTTTGCGCTTTATATGTTCACAAGTTCGTTATGCGCAATTCTGTTCCAACTCACCTTCAACCTTATCGCTAAACTCGTCGATAAGAGCAGAGAAGGCGCGAACGGCGTTGCAAAAAGATAGGAGTTAAAATGGAAAAATCAATAGAAACACAGGCTTCGTCGGTGGATCTCGCGCTCGAGAAAGCACTGGTGGAACTCGGTGTATCAAAGGACAAGGTTGACGTTGAGGTCATCTCCAAGGGAGGACTCTTCTCAAAGGCGAAAGTCAGAGTCACCGTCAAAGATTCAATCGCCGATAAAATGGCGGAATTCTTCAACGGCACGCTCTCTCGCATGGGGCT
This sequence comes from Bacillota bacterium, assembly GCA_050873585.1. Classification (GTDB taxonomy): domain Bacteria; phylum Bacillota; class Clostridia; order Christensenellales; family CAG-917; genus CAG-475. Next base: position 2,804 of record JBNMJA010000009.1, read on the forward strand.
TTCCTCTCGTGCGAGCGTAGAGGACAAAAACGGTACGCTTTATATTACGATAACAGGCGACGACAGCGGCGTTGCGATCGGTTACAGAGGAGAGGCTCTCGACGCATTCCAGTATCTTGCGCTCACCTTCCTCAACGAGCAGAAGTGCGATTTCAAAAAAGTCGTCGTTGATTGCGAAAATTATCGCGAAAAACGCAGAGAAACTCTCTCCGCACTCGCTCTTAAACTCGCGCAAAAGGCACTCCGCCTTCAAAGAAAAATCGCACTCGAACCGATGAATCCGTTTGAAAGACGCATCATTCACAGCGCGCTTGCAGACAGTGATATCGCAGATACCGAGAGCGAAGGCGAAGAACCCAATCGTTATATCGTCATCATCCCCAAGGGAGTCGAGCTCAAAGACCAGCGCCCCATCAAAAACGGAGAAAGAGAACAAAGACGCGACGGCAAGAAAGACCGTAAGGATTCAAGAAAAGGCGACCGCAGAGATTCGAAAAACAGAAAAGATCGCGAGCGTAAACCCAGAGAGGATGAGCCCGAAGCGCCGGACGGAAGAGTATATCGCGGTTATTTCACCGAGCAAGACGACTTCGTTAAGCCTGTGGCGCAATCCGGACCTCCGAAATTCAAGAGTTTCGGCGGCAAAAAGAAATTCTGATTTTTATTCCGTAAGGAAGAATATATGAGTACGATAGCGGCAATTTCATCACCGATAGGTGCAGGTGGTATCGGCATAGTGCGCGTGTCCGGAAAGGACGCGCTTGGCATCGCCGATGCCATTTTCTCTTTTTCGCACAAAAAAGCGGATACGGCGCGCCAAACGAGCGAAAACAGAGCGGACGAGGCAAGACAAGAAGGGCTTCGTCAGGTCTGGATCCCGTTTTATATGAATTTCGGCACGTTCGACGCAGGTGAATTTTGCGACAAGGGATATGCCGTTTATTTCCCCGAAGGTCGCTCGTATACGGGAGAGGATACAGTCGAGTTTTATCTCCACGGCGGCGTGCGCATAATGCAGGGAGCGCTAGACGCGCTCTTGAAGCACGGAGCGGTTATGGCAAAAAACGGCGAGTTTACAAAACGCGCGTTTTTGAGCGGAAGGCTCTCTCTTGCAGACGCCGAAGGCGTCATCGATATGATAAACGCTGAAAGCGTGGCGGGTGTGAAGGCGGCGTACAGACTTATGCAGGGCAACGTGTCCAAGTGCATCGACGCGATTCTCGAAAAACTCGGAGTGCTCATCGCTACGCTCGAAGCAACCCTCGATTATCCCGACGAGATGGAGGACGAGGTTTTGCCGTCGCTGAGCGATTCGGTTGAGGAAATCCTCGACGACGTAAACAAACTCATAGCCACGGCAAAGAGCGGACGCATCGCAAAGCACGGAATCAACGTTGCGCTTGCAGGCAATACCAATGCGGGAAAATCCTCGCTTATGAATGCGCTTTTGAAAGAGGATAGAGCGATTGTCACGGACGTTGCGGGCACGACGAGAGATACTGTGGAAGACAGTTTCGAATGCGACGGAGTCAAAATCAATCTCGTCGATACGGCAGGTATACGAGAGAGCGACGACATCGTCGAGGCAAAGGGTATCGAGCGTGCAAAGCGCGCTTTCGAGGGTGCAGACGTAATCTTGCACGTCGTAGATACGACCGCTCCCGACGACAAGGAATGGAATTTCGACGGCAAGACCGTGTTTGAAGTTTACAACAAATGCGACGTTTCGCACTTCGATAAAAAGTGTGAAGATAACGAATTCGAAATAAGCGCAAAGACGGGTGAGGGCGTGGAAAAACTCGCGCACGCTATTGCGGCGTTATATAAACAAAGCAAGATAGGTGACGGTGAGATAATCACGTCGGAAAGACACATATCGGCACTTTATGAGACCAAAACGGCACTTGAAAGCGCGATTGCGTCGCTTGACGACACGATTGATTGCACGCTTATCGACTTGAGAAGAGCGTATGACGCACTCGGCGAGATTACGGGGAAAACCGCTACGCAGGACGTGGTAAACAGTATTTTCTCCAAATTCTGCGTCGGCAAATGATTGTACTAAACGATAAGGCAAGCAAAACGATTGCGCCAAGGTGGTACAACGGAATTCGTGCGCATATGCGTATTATATTTCATGAGTATTATAGATAATGATTCAATAACAGATAATTATCGGCAAAGATAGAAGAAGACATTATGGAAAGATTCGACGTCGTCGTCATCGGCGGAGGACACGCTGGGGTGGAAGCCGCACTTGCGTGTGCAAGACTCAATAAAAACACATTGATGCTGTGCCTCGATTACGGCACGGTTTCTTTGATGCCTTGCAATCCCGCAATCGGCGGTACGGCAAAGGGACATCTCGTCAAAGAAATAGACGCGCTCGGCGGACAAATGGGGCTTTCGGCAGATAAGGCGCTTCTTCAAATCAAGACCCTCAACTCTGCAAAAGGACCGGCGGTGTTCTCGTTGCGAGGACAAGAGGACAAGGTGCAGTATCATCGGATTATGCTCGATATCGTCAAGCATACCCCCAACCTCACCGTTTTGGACAAAGAGGCGTGCGATGTAGTGGCAGAGGGCGGCAAGGTCAAAGCCGTGATTGCTACTGACGGGGAAAGATACGAATGCAAGTGCGTCGTGTTGGCAACGGGCGTGTATCTTAACGGTGCGATTATTATCGGCGACTACGTTAAAAAGAGCGGACCGAGCGGATTCAGAGGGGCAAACCGACTGACTGACAGCCTCGTTAAACTCGGCGTACCTATGCGCAGATTCAAAACGGGAACGCCTGCGAGAATCTACCGCGACAGCATTGATTTTTTAAAAATGGAAATTCAGCGCGGTGACGACAGCGACAGGTTCTCGTTTATGTCGCCACACTCGACATTTGAAGAAGAGCCGTGCTATCTCACGTACACCAATGCGCAAACGCACAAAATCATTCTCGACAATATCGACAGAAGTCCGCTTTACAACGGCACGATTTTGTCCGTAGGTCCGCGTTATTGTCCGTCAATCGAAACAAAAGTCATGCGATTCAAAGACAAAGAACGCCATCAGATATTCGTCGAACCCGAGGGCGCGAACAGCGAAGAAATGTATATACAAGGTATGTCCACGTCCTTGCCGCACGACGTGCAAGAGCAGATGTATCGCACCTTGCCGGGTCTTGAAAACTGCAGATTTGCAAAATACGGATATGCGATTGAATACGATTGCCTTGATCCTCTCGGCATGTATCCCTCGCTTGAAAACAAGGCGGTGGAGGGACTGTTCTCGGCAGGGCAGATGAACGGTAGCAGCGGGTACGAAGAGGCGGCGGCACAAGGTCTTATCGCAGGCATTAACGCTGCGCGTAAGGTTGACGGAAAAGAGCCGTTGATTCTCGGTCGTGACGAGGCGTATATCGGCGTGCTTATCGACGATCTCGTGACCAAGGGCACAAACGAGCCTTATCGTATGATGACCGCTCGCGCGGAGCATCGCATAATGTTGCGCCAAGACAACGCGGATATGCGACTTACGCCTATCGGAAGAGAAATCGGACTTGCGGACGACGCGCGCTATGCAAGATACCTCGAGAAAAAAGCGATGATAGAGAGAGTGCTCTCAATATCGCAAAAGACGATGCCCAGAGATAAGATCGAAGAATTGTTTGTGCACATCGGTGAAGAAATCCCACAAAAAACGCCGACGTTCGGAGAAATTTGCAGACGACCTGCCGTAACTTATAAGGATGTAAAAGATTTTATCGATTTTGATTGCGACGACGAGGCGCTTTCGGCGGCAGTGATCGAATTGAAATACGAGGGATATCTCAAAAAGGAACAAGCCGCCGTCAACGAACAAAAACGACTTGAAAACAAGCTTATTCCCAAAGACTTCGATTATGAGTCTATAAAAGCACTGCGTATAGAGGCAAGACAAAAACTTTCGGAGATCTGCCCTTTGAATCTCGGGCAGGCGTCGAGAATCTCGGGGGTGTCGCCTGCGGACATAGCGGTTCTTATCGTCGCATTGAGATAATTTATAACGCTTCGGATTTTGCTCGGCTTACAAGAATTGGAAGCCGAGCGTTTTTTATGCCGACAAACTTCCAAAAAACAAATTAGCCAGATTAGAATATCGAAATTTTAATATTATTTTAATGATTTATCGTCAAAAACACAGGCGAATTGAAAATACCTGTTTAGAATGCAGATTTTTAAAAAACAGGCATTCTAAATCTTGTCGAAAGGCGTTTTGTAGTGGTGTTTTGCGCCTCGTTTTTGCAAAAACATTACAAATCTTGCAAAAATTGTTTGTTTTGATTTTGGTTTTTGTAAAGAAAAATTCAAAAAAATTAAAAAAAATCAAAAAAATTTACAAAAACCCCTTGACGAACCGTTTTTTCGGTGCTAATATGTCAAATGTAACCAGGAAATAAAATCTTGATTCTAAAACAGCTCATAATTTTCCCCCTTATCATAGCAAGCGGCTTTGGGTATGTACCTAAGGTCGTTTGCGCTTTTATAAGCCCGTCAAAGAGCGACTGACTGCGTCAGTGTGCCCATATTCTAAAATCGCGTACGCAATGTACGCTGGGTTTTGGTCTATGAACGCACTTCCTTGTCATTCACCTCTTTGACGGGCTTATAATTTATATCAAGTTTTGAGTTGCCCGTGTAATTTTTTTTTTGGGGGGGGTGATTCGAGCCGTGCCTTCCTTGTTCTTTATCCATTTTACGACATAAAAGAAGAGCACTAAAATAATGGCGTTACGTTGTTTTGCAACTCATGTACGCAAAGTACATTAGGGTTGCAAAAATTATAGCGTTTTCGCGTCATTCATCTCAATAATGCCATAAAAGTAAACAATTCAAAAGTAGCAAATAACGGAGTCAACGCCCCTCGGATATCAATTCACGTACGCAAAGTACGTTAGGATTGCTATCCGAGGGGGGCCTTGTTCTTCATCTCACTGAAGCCATAAAAAAATCAGAAATAGAAAATAGGGATAGGTCATAGTTCTTTTTATTCGTCCATTATTCATTGTTCACTGCCAGCCGGTCAATTCCCGTCGGTGAATATTTGCTTTATTTCTTCGAAAAGAGCGTGCGGAGAGGAGGAGAAACATTCGTACGTTATACGGATATACGGTTCCGTTCCGCTTGGACGGACGATGAGTCTGCCCGATTTTGAGTAGGTTGCGTTTGCCCGGGCAATCTTTTCCTGAAAGGCGTCGCTTGCAAGCGTTTCTTGCGGGTTTTCTGCTTTGACGTTGATTTCAAGCATGGGGTAAGGCGTGAATTTCGGCAGGCTTCCGACTGTGCGTTTTACTTCGAGAAGGCTAAGGGCGGTGATCAGTCCGTCGCCCGTATCTGCCTTGTCCAGCATTATTATGTGTCCGCTTTTTTCTCCGCCCAGCACGCAACCGTGCGCCGAGAGTGCGTCGAGAACGTTTTTATCGCCTACGTCCGCTCTGACGAGAGCAACGTTTTGATAGGCAAGTTCTCGCTGAAGTTTCGTATTGGATAAAACCGTGCCTACGATGAAGCGTTTTTTTAGTTTGCCTTGCAAGCGATAAAGGGTGGAGAGGGCGAGAAGCATTGCGTCTCCGTCGTATACTTTTCCGCCTACGACCGCAATAACCCTGTCGCCATCGCCGTCGAACGCAAAACCGATTTCGTCTTTGTGTACTCTATTGACGAATTTGTCGATATGCGTCGAGCCGCAATCAACGTTGATTTTTTCGCCGTCACGGACGTTGTGCTCTGCGCATACTACTGCGCCGAGCGACAAGAAAACGGCAGGAGCAAGCGTGGCAAAGCAACCGTAGGCACAATCCAATCTCACCTTGACTCCGTCAAAGCGCGGGAACATGCTTTTGACGTGTTTTGCATACAAAAATTCCGCTCCGTCAACTATGCGAATGCGGTGATTTTGCGCCGAAAGAGTTATGTGCAATTCGCTCAATTGCTCGTCTTCGGTGAGTGCGTCGGCGCATACGTCAATAAGAGATACGGACGGGGAAGTCGGATTGTCTTTCAATTCGCAAAGTTTTTTGTCGAGCGCAAGTTCTTCTTCTCGGGATAATTTTTTGCCGTTTTTGCCAAAAACTTTGAGCCCGTTGAATTCGGGCGGATTGTGCGACGCGGTGATCATCACGGCGTAATCCGCTTTTTGAGTTTTTGCGGTGTAGGCGAGCGCAGGAGTGGGCAAAACGCCTGCAAGCCATATTTGCGCGGTGCCTTCGAGCAGTCCTTGACACAATTGCTTTTCAATGTCCTTGGAGTGAGTGCGAGGGTCGCGCGCAACGATAACTTTTGCGTTTTTTTGCGAAAGAGCCTTCCCTAAAAGGAAAGGAATTCGATTGCTTAAAAGATAATCGGCAGTCTGTCTTATGCCGTCCGTACCAAAGTGTTGCATAGTATTCAGTATATGAAAAAGAAGGCGAGTCGGATAAGAATAAAAAGTCAAATTAAAGGTTTTTTTGACAAAAAAACGAGATAAAAACCATATTGAATTTTTGACGAAAAGCAATGAAAAATCGGGCGTTCTTGAAACGCCCGATAAGATTTTTTAAGATGAAATACAATAGATTAAGTCAAAGATTTTATTATATCGTCTGCGGCGATTGCACCGTCTGCGCAAGCCGTTACGACTTGTCTGAGAGTCTTTTCTCTCACGTCGCCGACGGCGTATACGCCATCGATATTGGTGCGCATAACCTCGTCGGTTTTTATATAACCCGACGGCGTTTTTTCGAGATTTTCAAACAACTCCGAATTGGGAGTATGTCCTATCGCAACGAACACTCCGTCAACAGAAAGCGATGTTAAAGCGTCGGTTTTGACGTTTTTAAGTGTCAGTTGTGTGATTTTGTCTTCTCCGATCAAACTTTGAACGACGCTGTCCCAGACGATTGAAACCGTGCTTTTTTCAAGTCTGTCGCAAAGTATTTTGTCTGCGCGAAGCGCGTCGCGCCTATGCACGAGATACACCTTGCTTGCCAACTTTTCGAGGTAGAGCGCGTCTTCTGCCGCCGTATTGCCACCGCCGACGACTGCAACCGTTTTGCCTTTGAAAAACGCTCCGTCGCAAGTCGCGCAATAACTGACGCCTTTGCCGACGAAGTTATCCTCGTTTTCTACGCCGAGTTTTCTTGCGCTCGCACCGCTTGCGATAATCACGGTTTTGCCCTCGATTTCTCGTCCGCTCGCAAGAGATATTTTTTTGACGCTTCCGTCAAGAGATACGGCGGCGATTTTGTCAAACACGAAATCCGCGCCGAAACTCGTGCATTGATTCATCATAGCGTAGCAGAGATCAAAGCCGCTCGTTGACAATATGCCCGGATAGTTTTGAATATCCGCGGCGGTCTGCGCTTGTCCGCCTACGCTTTGGCTTTCGATTAAAACGGTTTTCAAGCCGCCTCTTTGTGCGTATATGCCTGCGCTTAACCCTGCAGGACCTGCGCCGATAACGATTGAATCGTACATAATATCACCTCACGGAAAATTATATATGGGGAGTCGGAAATCGTCAATACGTAGTTTGTTGTTCGTGCGATATGGCGGTTTTTGCTTGCGCGCGTGTACAAACGCGCAAAAATTACTTTACAAATAATCTATTGGCTTATATAATTATTTAACATAATGAGGTAACTTATGCAAAACATCGACATTTCTCAAATTTTGAAAAACGGCTCGGCGTATCAAGGGCAACACGTGACTGTCGCGGGTTGGGTGCGCACGGCTCGAGATAGCAAAACCATGGCGTTTTTGGCTCTCAACGACGGTACGTCGCTCAAGCATTTGCAAATCGTCATAGACAAATCCAAATTCGATCAAGACTCTCTTGCAACCGTTATGAAAAACGGTGCGTCCGTCGTTGTGCAAGGGATCGTCGTTCCCGCAATGAAAGAGGGTGAGTTTGAACTCAACGCCGATAGCGTCGAACTTTTGGGCGATTGCCCCTCCGATTATCCGCTTCAAAAGAAGTACCACACGATGGAGTTTTTGCGCACCATTCCGCATTTGCGTCCCCGTACCAACACGATGAACGCTATGCTTCGCGTGCGCTCCAAACTCAGTTTTGCGATCCATCGTTTCTTCCAAGAGAACGGTTATACCTACGTTCATACGCCCATTATCACGGGCAGCGACTGCGAGGGTGCAGGTGAAATTTTCAGAGTTACGACTCAAAACTATCAAGACGCAAAACTCGCAAAGGACGAGGCGGAATATATCGCAAACGACTTCTTCCGTCGCAAAGCGGGTCTTACCGTCAGCGGACAACTCGAAGGCGAAGTCGCGGCAATGGCTATGGGCAAGATTTATACGTTCGGCCCGACGTTCAGAGCGGAAAACAGCAACACTCCTCGCCACGCGGCGGAATTCTGGCAGTGCGAACCCGAAGTCGCTTTTGCGAAACTTCCCGATATCATCGAAATCGCAACCAAGATGATAAAATATATCATCAAAGCAGTGCTCGACGAGTGCCCCGACGAAATCGAGTTCTTTGAAAAGGCGTTCGAGCCCGGTCTTAAAGACAAACTGCAACACGTCGTGGACAGCGATTTCGTGGTGCTCGATTATTCGAAGGCTATCGATATTCTCAAAGAGTGCAAAGTCGAATTTGCGTATCCCGTGGAGTGGGGACTTGACCTTCAAAGCGAACACGAGAGATATATCACCGAAAAGGTGTTTAACAAACCCGTGTTTGTCATCAACTATCCAAAGAAGATAAAATCTTTCTATATGAAACAAAACGACGACGGTCTTACCGTTGCCGCAACTGACTTGCTCGTTCCCGGCGTCGGCGAAATCATCGGCTGCAGCGAAAGAGAGGAAGACTACGACAAACTCAAACAGGCTATGGTCGAAAGAGGCATGAATCTTGACGACTACACCGGCTATATGGATTTGAGAAAGTACGGTAGCGTGCCTCACAGCGGTTTCGGTCTTGGACTCGAACGTATCCTTATGTACGTCACCGGCATCGGCAATATTCGCGACGTGCAACTCTATTCGAGAACGGCGGGAGATTTGATGGCGTAAAGCCGAGAGCAAAGATAAACGCTTGCGATAAGAGGGGAACGTCTTTTGTCACGAGACAAAAGAGAGGAGAAGGGCAATGTATAATCTTGTGATTCCAAGCGAATATCAATCAAAAATGACGATCCGCGAAACCGAAAAGGCAATCAAGTTCGTAAAAGATTCCTTTCAACGCAATCTGATCAAAAATTTCGGATTCGAGAGAGTGTCCGCACCGCTTTTCGTGAAAAGCAATACGGGCGTGAACGACGACCTCAACGGCGTTGAACGCGCTGTGCGATTCGATATAAAAGAACAAAACAATCTCGAAGCGGAAATCGTGCACTCACTTGCAAAATGGAAGCGTATCGCTCTCAAAAGATACGGCTTCAGAAGCGGAGAGGGCATATACACGGATATGAACGCTATCCGTCGCGACGACAAGTGCGACAATCAACACTCGATCTACGTCGATCAGTGGGACTGGGAAATGGTGATAAGCGAGCAACAACGCAATCTCGATTTCCTCAAAATGATAGTGCAAAGGATAGTCGGCGCGATCTGCGATACGCTCGACGAAACCAAAAAAGCGTTTCCGTGCATCGATCTCAACCTCAAGCGAGAAGTGACTTTCGTCACGACGCAAGAGGCGCTCGACAGATATCCCGACCTCGATTCGCACGCAAGAGAAAGCGCGCTTGCCAAAGAGTACGGAACGGTGTTTTTGACCAAAATCGGCGGAGCGCTCTCAAACGGAAAACCGCACGATGGACGCGCACCCGATTACGACGACTGGAACCTCAACGGCGATATTATCTTCTACGACGAGGTGCTGGGAGAGAGCATAGAAATTTCGTCGATGGGCATACGAGTGGACGCAAAAAGTTTGCAAGAGCAACTCGAGATCGCGGGCGCAAAGGATAGAATGCGCAACCAATACCATAAGGACGTGGCGGAAGGAAATCTTCCTCTCACCGTGGGCGGCGGCATAGGACAGTCAAGACTTTGTATGCTAATTCTTCAAAAGGCGCATATCGGAGAGGTGCAATCGAGCATCTGGCCCGACGATATGCACGATCAATGCGAAAAAGCAGGTATCAACCTGTTGTGATAAACAAAATCTAAACTTTATAAGGTGTATATGGAACTCAGAACACACAATTGTGGCGAATTGCGTCAATCAGACGAAGGCAAACACGTCAAACTCTGCGGCTGGCTCTCAAGCGTCCGCGATCTTGGCGCAGTCATCTTTTTCGTGTTGCGCGACTACTACGGCTACACTCAGGCGGTTGTAAGCGACGAAGCGAAAAAAGAGCAAATCCGCGCGATACCGCGCGAAAGCACGATAAGCGTTGAAGGCAAAGTCGTTCTACGTAGCGCGCCCAACAAGGATATGCCCACCGGTATGATTGAAATCGAACCCGATACCATCGAGGTTTTGGGCAGATGCTACGAGCAACTTCCGTTTGAAATTGCAACCAGCACGCAATCGAGAGAGGACGTTCGTCTCAAATACCGCTTCCTCGATTTGAGAAACCCCGACGTTAAAGCGAAGATAATCTTCCGCTCAAAAGTGGTGAGTTGGCTTCGCAACAAGATGACTTCTCTCGGATTCTTGGAAATCGCAACCCCGATTCTCACTTCGTCTTCCCCCGAGGGCGCAAGAGATTATATCGTGCCGTCAAGACTTTACCCCGGTCACTTCTATGCGCTTCCGCAAGCGCCGCAACAATACAAACAGTTGCTTATGGCTTCGGGTTTTGACAAATACTTCCAGATCGCGCCTTGCTTCAGAGACGAGGACGCTCGTGCGGACAGAAGCCCCGGTGAGTTCTATCAGTTGGACACCGAAATGTGCTTTGCGACGCAAGAGGACGTATTTGCCGTTATGGAAGAAGTTTTGAGCGGCGTATTCAAAGAGTTCTCTCCCGAAGGATACAAGGTTGACCAAGGTCCGTTCCGTCGCATCACCTATCGTGACGCTATGAGAGATTACGGCTCGGATAAACCCGACCTTCGCAACCCGCTCATCATCAAAGACGTGACGGATATCCTTTGCGAAAGAGCGCCGTTCTTCGAGAAGGGCAAGACGATAAAAGCAATCGCAGTCCACGACTTCAAAGAAACGAGAAAATGGATTGACGCACTCGTCGAAAAATCCAAACAAAACGGCGCAAGCAATATGTTCTGGTTCAAACTTGACGAAAAGGGCGAACTTGCAGGCGGAATTTCAAAATTCCTCACCGAGAGCAAGGACGCACTCGTCGAGCGCCTTGGATTGGAAGCAGGCTCGTTCGTTGCGGTTCTTGCAGAAGAGAAGGGCGTTGAAAAACAAGCGGGTTACGTTCGCACGGAACTTGGCAACGGACTCGACCTCATCGAGAAAAACGCGTTCCGTTTCTGCTGGATCGTCGACTTCCCGATGTACGAGTACGACGACGACGGAGTGCTCGGCTTCTGCCACAATCCGTTCTCTATGCCTCAAGGAGGTCTCGACGCACTCAACAACCAAGATCCGCTCGATATCGTGGCGTATCAGTACGACAGCGTCGTCAACGGCGTGGAATTGAGTTCGGGCGCAGTGAGAAATCACGAACCTGCAATTATGGAAAGAGCGTTTGAAATCGTCGGCTACGGCAAAGACGTCATCGAAGAGAAGTTCTCCGCGCTCTACAACGCATTCAAGTTCGGCGCACCGCCGCACGCAGGTATCGCACCAGGCGTCGACCGTATCGTTATGCTTCTTGCAAACGAGCCGAGCATCAGAGAAATCATCACCTTCCCGATGGACAGAAACGCTCGCGACGTTCTTATGGGCGCACCGAGCACCGTCACCGAGAAGCAACTCAAAGAAGTGCATATCAAAATCGATATGCCCAAAGAAGAAAACAAATAAGTATATCAAAAGGGATTTATATCCCCAGGAGAAATATAATGAGAAAGAAACTTATCAGCGTATTTGCGGCGGCTCTCGTGCTCGTGCTTTGCATCGCGGAACTCGTTGCGTGCAATCCGTACAAGGCAGACTCCATCGGTAGCGGCGAATCGAACGCAGCGGTGGAATCAAACGGCGGCTACGTCGTCAAACAAGGTAGATTTATCTATTTCATCAACGGTTACGTTGGCGAAAGCGCAGACAACGCTTGGGGCAAAGCCACCAAACAGGGTATCGTCCGCGCAGAATACAAAGACGGCAAAGTCGATCCTTCAACGGCAAAACTCGTCGTTCCCAAGAGTGTGTACAACTCCTCCACCGCAGGCGGTATCGCAGTGCATGGCGATTGGATTTATTACACCTCCGTCAATACCGATAAAGATAAGAGCGGAACGGCGTCAACCGTCAACACCGACTTTATGCGCACCAAAACCGACGGTTCTGTGACGCAACTTATCGGCACTATCGGCACGCGTTCGGCAAAGTATATGTTCACCGAGAGCAGAGTGCTCTACTTCGCAAACAACACTATCGGTTATATCGACTTCTCCGGTATGAACGACAAAGCCACCGACAAGGGCAAGGGTGCGGTTAAAGGCACGCTCGTCGAAAACGTCGAAAACGTCGTTTGGGATTATGCAACCGACACGATTTTCTTCGTTGAAAGCGCACCGAGCGAGGATAGTTACAAAAACTACAATAACCTCTGCTCCATCAAAGCGGACGGCAGCGACAAAAAGACGCTCGCAACCATCGACACGTTCGTTTCCGAAGGCAAAAAGCCCGTCAACGACCAACTCAACGTCTTCAAGTACAGCCTCGTGAATATGTACGTCGAAGAAGATGGCGATTGCACTCTTTACTACACCAAATCGCACACGCTCAACAGCGCAAGTACCACCGACGGTTTGTTTATGGCAAAGGCAAGCGACATTAAGGGAACTCAAAAACTCCTCAACACAATCGCTTCCACGACGCTCGTTCCGCTCGGATATAAAGAAGGTGCACTCGCATACAATTCCGACAGCGTTTACTGCTGGTATAACGGCGAAGTGGACGAGGACGGCAATGTGAAAAATCCTTTGCAAGTGACCTCTTCTTCTCAAACGATTTGGAAAGTCGATCAAACCAACGGCATCGTTTATTTCACGGCAACTTCTTCCGCAACGAGCATTTCCAAGATCTCTTATAGAGAAGCAAAGGACAACGCAACCGTAATTATGGCCGAAGGCATCAAGACCGACTGGCTCGTGCTCGATTTCGTCGGTAACGATTTCTTCTTCTTTGCAACCGACGACGAAAACTATCTGCACACCATCAATCTCGACACGTTTGACAAGAACGCAGAAGACGCAGAGAGCACCTATATCGGTTGCCCGACAGACCGTCTTGAAGAAAAAGACGCATAAACAACAATAAAAACTTTTCTCGCACTCTCGTAGTGTAGTGAAAAATAAAATATTATAGTCAAATGACCAAAACTATTTTTATTACGGGCGGTAGCCGAGGCATCGGCGAGGCGGTTGTAAGGTTGGCGGCAGGCAAATATAACGTTGCGTTCACTTACATTTCGTCAAAAGAGAAGGCTCTTTCTTTGCAGGAAGAGTTGGATTCTCGTTTTGGCGGCGTACTCGCAATCGAATGCGACGTTACGGACCCGTGTAGCGTTCTCAGCGCAGTCGAAACCGCAAAAAAGAGATTCGGAAAGATAGATATTTTGGTCAATAACGCCGGCATCGCAAAGAGCAAACTTCTCATCGACACCTCACTTGACGAATTCAAACGCATCTTCGACGTTAACGTCAACGGAACGTTCAACGTTACAAAAGCCGTGCTTCCCGATATGCTGTCGAGAGGACAAGGCTCAATCGTCAACGTGTCGTCCGTCTGGGGCGAAAAGGGCGCAAGTATGGAGGTTGCATATTCCTCTTCAAAGGCTGCAATCATCGGCTTCACCAAAGCGCTTGCCAAAGAAGTTGCTCCCATGGGTGTTCTCGTCAACGCCGTTGCACCCGGCGCAGTAGACACCGATATGATGTCCGTCTACACTCCCTCCGAGAAAGAAGACCTCTGTTCCACATCCATACCTCTCGGCAGGCTCGCCACTCCCGAGGAGATCGCTCACGGCATACTTTATTTTGCGGAGAGCGGGTATTGTGTGGGGACTATTCTTTCTATTTCCGCCGGCCTTTGAGCGCACCAAACAGCGACTAACATTGTCAGAGTCCGTCTCATAAACAGTCACGTACGACAAGTACGCTCCTGTCTATAAGACGGGCTCTTTCTCGTTATTCATCTGTCTGGTGCGCTCAAAGGGCAAGATGGGAAACGCATCGATTTAGTGTGCTTTAGTATTTTGAGGTTGCCAAACAGCGAACTTTGTCAGAGCCAACCCGAATTTATTAATTATTCATTTTGTTATTCCAATAAAACGGCTTTCTTATATGTATATAATATAACAGAATAACGCGCGCGTATTGCGGAAAGACTTTTTTCGTGATACAATAAAAAATACAAAAAATCACAAAAGAGGGGGCTATGTCTGTCAAAAAGATTACAATCGTGCTTATATGTTGCCTGCTCGTCGTACTTGCTACGGCGGTTTGCGCGTTGCTCGATTTATATCCCGACGAGTCTTTGACTGCGTATGCGGAGGATAGACCCTCGTTTGTAATTGCAACGATAGACGGTGAAAACTGGACTCTTTCTCAAAACGGCGAAAACGTGGACGGGGCGGAGTGCAGCGGACGATTCGTCATCGTAAACAATCCGAATTGCGTTGCAATGAAAATGTATCAATCCATTCAAAAATGCCTGCGCGAGTCGGGAGCGGACGTTCCTTTGACGGGGGATTTTACAGTTGCGGATTATTGCGATATTTCATTCATTCTTCCCGATATTCACGCAACCGTTGCCGAAAATAAGGCAAAATACGCTTCGCAAGGCATACTTTTTGAAGCGTCGGTGTCCGAAGTTATTTCTGCGCCTACGTTCTCGTTCGAGTACAAGGCGAAAGACGGAGAATGGAAAAGCGCAGTCGCTCAAAAGGCGAGCGGTGTTGACGGATATTATTTCGGAAGCGGCGTTGATTCGGGAGAATACAAGGTTCGCCTCGTTGCAACCGAAGTGATCAGATACGAAGTCAACGACGATCAAGTGCCGTTTGAATATTCCTCAAAAAGATATTCGGAAACGTTTGATTGCACCGTTGAAAAAGCAGAGATACCCACGCCGAATCCCGTTCAAAAAGACGTGATATACGGTCAAAGCGTTGCGGATATCGCAAATTCCATAAGGTTGGCAGACCTGACTTCACTCGATTTGCCGGGCAGATTCGTAACGTCCGAGTATCAGACGGACGCGGCGCTTACCGCTGTCGAAGATAAGGCGTCCGTATATCTCGGAGTGAACGACGACGGTCACGTCGTCTATTATGATTTCGTACCCGATAATCAGAATTATTTGAATTTGACCAACGTGGCGGTCAACGTCAGCGTGAGTCCGCGCAGTTTGTATTTGCGCATACACGACGCGTTTTCGCTCGTCGGAGAGGATATCGTCGAGCCGACTTTCCAAGTTTTGACCGCTCTCGTGGGCGAAGATACCGTCGAAAGTCTCGGCGCAAGTTTCGTATATCAAGTGGACAAAAACTCGCCGAGTATGTCCTATCGCACGTACGTCGAGTTCTCAAACCCGAACTATACGCCCGACTGCCATAGTTACGAAAATCAGTTTGCGGACTACGGCAGATACTTTGTTTATGCGACTCGCATAAGAGTGGTTGCAGACGACGGACAAGAGTTTTTCATTCTCATAGCCGAAGGAATTGCGGACGTCGATATAACAGCAACGAGAGTGAACGTTGACGGCGTTTGGAATAAGAAAGTCGTGTGTGCGTACGAGTTCAAATTCGTTGACAAATACGGCGTCGACGTTACGCCCGAGGTGTTTACGGTGTCGTGGCAGAACGTGCCCGATAACGTTGGATTTGTTGCGGTGCAGGGAAGAGAGGATGTGTTTGACATCGGAGTGGACGGAGTGACGTTGTCAAAGGAATACAACGTGATTTGCTTCCTCGAAAAAGAATTTAAGCCGAATGCGCTTACTCCTGCGAACATAGCGCTTATTGCGTGTTGCTCGACTCTTGCGTGCGCTACGGTTGCGCTCGTAGTGGCGTGGAAAAAGCAAAGGAGGTATCTCGTATGACGACTATTCTTTGTGCGGAGTTCGTGTTGTCCGACTTTCTCTTTGCGGTTTTACTCGCACTGCTCGGCGTTTTCGCAACCATAGTTTGCGTGCTGTCGCTTATGCTTGCAAGCAGGCATAAAGCGGATATGAAACGGCTCGAAAGATATGTTTATGTGAAAGAAACGTGGGTTAAACCCTCGGATTGTGCTAAAAAGGAGAAAAACGAAACGAACAAAAATACCACGAAAAACGACGGTAAAAAATCTCGTCATGGCAAAAAGAATAAGCAAGCGAAGGCAATCAAAGAGGCGGACAAATGAAAGAGCGCGTGAAAAAATCCATAATTATGATTGCCGTGGGAATCGTCGTCAACGTCGCGCTTGCGGCAATCAAAATGTACGTCGGACTTGCTTCGAATAGCCTTTGCATTATGCTTGACGCAATGAACAGTTTTCTCGACACGCTCACGTGCATCGTTACACTGATAGTGTTTATCGTCCTTCTTATGCCCAAAAGCGAGAGCGCGCCTTACGGCTACGGCAGAGGCGAGTATCTTGCAGGATTTATCGTTGCGGTCGTATCCGTGGTTATGGGAGGCTTGTTCTTTATGCGATCGATAAATCGTATGGCTATGCCCGAACCCGTTTATTACGGTTGGCAAAGCATAGTGCTTATCAGCATGTGTCTGCCAGTCAAACTCGGCATGGGACTTGCATATTATTTTGCAAACAAAAAAATCAAGTCGCAAGCGATCGGGGCGGTTATGCTAGATAGTTTTCTCGATCTCGGAATCACCGCCACGAGCCTCGTCGCTTTTGCGGTGACGGCAAGAGTGGACTATGCCGTTGACGCAATCGTCGGCATCGTGATGAGCATCGTCATAATTGCGGTCGGCATCAAAATGGTGGTCGAAAACGTGCGCGCAATCGTCGTGGGCGACGGCGCAAAAGAAGAAATCGCCGCTATAGAGGACGTTTGCAAGGCGAACGACGTCGTGCTTGAAAAAACCGCAATCCACGATTACGGCTACGGCGCAAAAGTCGGCAACGCATATATAAGTGCAGACAAAAACGCCGATGCGGAAGAGATGAGCAAACAAGTGCGAGAGAAAACGAATGCGGACGTTACGTTCGTCCTTTCGGCAAAACATACGAAGGAAACGGAACTGTCCTATGATAGTGCTCTCGAAAACGACGGAAAAGACAAGACGGAATAGTGACGGACAAAAAAATCAGTATTCCGTATACAATTTACGCTATTGAAAATATTCGAAAATGATAATATAATAAAATTTAATATAGTAGCAACAAGGAGGGATTTATGAGCGACGAAATCAAAAACGTTGAAAACGAGAATGAAGAATCGCAACAAATCGTAGAGGATTCGCAAGAGAGCGAAAAGTCGGAGGGAATACTCAAAGACTTCGACGGCAAAAAGGCGAAGAAAAACAAAAAAGTGAAAAAAACCCTTTCTCCCGAACAGAAGAAGAGAAAGACCGTCAAAGCACTGATCATTACGGGCAGCGTCGTGCTTGCTTTGGTCATATTCTTCAGCGGTTGCGCAATTGCGTCTACCGTCAATACCAACGCGCACCTCTCGCTCGCGTCCAACTTTGAAAAGGTGGAATACACCGAGCACGAACAACTCGCGCCGACTTTTGACGAAGAACTCGGACATTGGACGTTTACAAAAGACGCCGACAGAGATTTCAAAGTGTTGCAATTCACCGACGTACATATCGGCGGCGGCTCGTTCTCGGGCACGAAGGACAACTGGGCAATGAGCGCGGTTGCGACGATGATTCGTCAATCCCAACCTGACCTCGTGGTCGTTACAGGCGATATCGCATACCCCGTACCCTTCCAGGCAGGCACGTTCAACAACCTCAACGCAACCAGAATCTTCTCTAATATGATGGAAAATCTCGGCGTATATTGGACGTTTGCGTTTGGCAACCACGACACCGAAATGTACAGCCTTTACACCCGCGACGAAATCTGCGATTACTATGCGAACGCAGGTTTTGAATATTGCCTTTTCAGAGCAGGATTCTGCGACGAGAAGGACGTCATCAGCAAAGATTCCAGAGGCTTCGGAAACGACGTTATCGTCGTGAAAAACCCCGATGGCTCTTCAAACCCGATAAATCAGGCAATCGTCACTTTCGACAGCCATAGTTACACAGACGGCGACTATTTCGGCATCGCTTGGAAGTACGACAATATCCATCAATGCCAAATCGATTGGTACGCAACCGAAATGGACAATCTCAAAGCCAAAAACAACGGCGTTGAGGTCAACAACCTCGTGTTCTTCCACATTCCTCTTCGCGAATATCGCGACGCATGGGCAAACGTCATCGAATCGGGCAAGTCCAAAGAAGAATTGACAAAAGGAACTATTCTATCTTCGGACAAGGGCACGACGGAGTTCATCTACGGAACTATGGGTGAAAAAGACAAGAAGAAAAACGGAGTGCGCACATACGGCGTATTCTGCGGCAGCGGAACGGACAACCTCTTTGAAACGGGTCTTACCCACGGCATGCAAGGCATCTTCTGTGGACACGACCACTACAACAACTTCTCCGTCAACTATACGCCGAACGGAGCGTCGCGTTCTATCCGCCTCACCTACGGTATGTCCATCGACTATCTCGCCTACGCCGGCATCTACAAAGAGAATTCTCAACGTGGCACAACCGTCATTTCAATCAAATCCGACAGCACTTTCGATTGTGCCGCAAAGAATTATTATGCGGACTTTGAAGGGGCAAACGATTACGTAGCCAACCACCAATAAGCGCCCCAAACAGCGAATAACTGCGTCAACGCCCCTCGCTTGTCAACTCATGTACGCATTGTACATTAGGGTTGCCAACCGAGGGGTGTTTTCTTGTTCTTCATCTGTTTGGGGCGCTTATTATAAAAATTTTTGTTTGCGCCTAACTTTGGCAGACCCTGTTTGCGCACTCGTCACGTACGCTCAAGTACGTTGGGCGAGTTCGAAAACAGGGTTCTTTCTCGTTATGCATCGATTTGAGACGCTTATCGTAGAATTTGTAATTATGTTTAGTTGAGAATATTCTAAATTTACCGCTTGCGCCAAAGGCGCAAATATCAAGAGGATTTGTAATACGGCATCATTGAGATGAAGAACGCGAAAGGACCCCTTGTATAATAGATACAATACATATCAAAAAACGCGATATTTAGATGAAAAACAAGGAAGAGCCGTTTTGCAGGCAGGAGCGTACTTGTCGTACGTGACTGTTTGCAAAACGGCTCTGACGAAGTTGTTCGCTAAATATCGCGTTTTTTACTCCCATTCGATGGTCGCGGGGGGTTTGCCCGTCACATCATAGCATACTCTGCTGACGCCGTGCACTTCGTTGACGATGCGAGAGGCAATCTTTGTGAGAAGATCGTAGGGCAGGCGAGTGTATTCTGCCGTCATAAAGTCAGAAGTCGTCACGGCTCTCAATACGACGACGTAGCCGTAATTGCGATAGTCGCCGATGACGCCGACGGATTTCGTGTCCGTGATGACCGCAAAGTATTGATCGGCTTTGACGTCGCTCGCGTCGAGTTCCTCGCGCATAATGGCGTCCGCATCACGCAACAGGTCGAGTTTTTCTTTGGTGATTTCTCCGATCGTGCGGATTGCAAGACCCGGACCGGGGAAAGGCTGACGGTTGACAAGATAGTCGGGAAGTCCGAGTTTCTTGCCGATGATGCGCACCTCGTCTTTGAAGAGTCCGCGAAGGGGCTCGACAAGACCGATGAACGGCATATCTTTGGGAAGTCCGCCGACGTTGTGATGACTCTTGATGTTTGCGGAATTGTTTGCGCCCGATTCGATGACGTCGGGATATATAGTGCCTTGTGCAAGGAAATCGTAGCCTTTTTGTGCGCTCGAAACTTCGGCAAACGTTTTGACAAACTCTTCGCCAATAATCTTTCTCTTGCGCTCGGGATCGGTTACGCCTGCAATTTTAGAGAGGAATTTCTCGCTTGCGTCAACGATTTCGAGTTTGAGGGGCAGGGGGGAGAACGCTTCTCTGATTTGTTCGGTTTCGTTTTTGCGCATAAAACCATGATCGACGTATACGCACAGAAGTTGATCGGGGATCGCCTTGCTAATAAGTGCGGCAACGACAGAACTGTCTACGCCGCCCGAAAGACCGAGAAGAACCTTTTTGTCGCCCACTTGCTCGCGAATGAGTTTGATTTGAGTGTCGATATAATCGTCGAGAGAGTAGTCGCGCTTTGCGCTGCAAACGTTGATGACGAAGTTTTCAAGCACTTTGTTGCCGTTGACGGAGCGCTCGACTTCGGGGTGAAATTGAACGCCGTAAAGACGTTTTTGTTCGTTTGCGATTGCCGCACACGGGCAGTCTGCCGTCGTTGCGACGACCTTGAATCCTTCGGGAACCTCGGCAACGTAGTCGGTGTGGCTCATGAGCATTTTCTCTTGCTTGCCAAGACCGTCGAAAATCGTGCAATCGCCGATGAAAACCTCGGTTTGTCCATACTCGCGCACGGTGCCTTGTTTGACGACTCCGCCGAAGAAATGAGCCATGTATTGCATGCCGTAGCATATGCCCAGAATCGGCACGCCCAAGTCGAACACTGCTTTTGAACAACGCGGCGAATCGTCAAGATACACGCTGTTCGGTCCGCCCGTGAAAATGATGCCGATAGGGTTGATCTCCTTGAGTTTTTCTTCGCTGATAGAGAAAGGCTCTACGACGGAATACACGTTCATTCTGCGCACCGAGCGCGCAATGAGTTCCTTGTACTGTCCTCCGAAATCAAGAACGAGAATGGTTTGGTTTTTCATATGTTCTCCTAAAAAGGTTGATTCAACGTATATATAGATTATACCCAAAAAACCGCCCAAAGCAAAGCGTATTGTCAAACATTGTTGCGAAAAACGAATAAACGCGTATTGCAATGAGCAAATGCAATCTCGAATACAAAGAATTTGAAAAACAAACGTGGAAAGCAAGCAAGTACATGTTTGATACAATCGGCAGTTTATATGAAAAAAAGAGCGTAATAAACGCTCTTTTTTGTCGGTTGCACGTTGTTTTTGTCGTGTGTAACGAGGTAAGAATATTATTTTTCGGTTGCCATTGCCGCTTTGACGAACGCGGCAAATATCGGGTTTGCGACTTCGGGGCGAGAGGTAAATTCGGGGTGAAATTGTACTCCTACGAAGAAGGGGTGGTCGCTCACTTCGACGGTTTCGACGATGCGACCGTCGGGGGATTTGCCGCTTATCACGAGGCCGCCTTTTTCAAACGCTTCGAGATAGTCCGAGTTGAACTCGTATCTGTGGCGGTGTCTTTCTTCGATGGTGTCCTGATTTGCGTAGGCTTCTTTGATTTTCGTGCCGTCTTTGAGGGCGCAGGGGTATGCGCCGAGGCGCATCGTTCCGCCGATTCTCTTGCCCTTTTTGTCGGGAAGAATGTCTATGACGTGACTGCCGCTTTCGGAAAACTCGCCGCTTGTTGCGTCCTTTATGCCGAGCACGTCACGGGCGTATTCGATGACGGTGACTTGCATGCCGAGGCATATGCCGAGATAGGGGATTTTGTGCTCGCGCGCATATTTGCACGCGCAAATCATTCCCTCGACGCCTCTCGTGCCGAAGCCGCCCGGGATGATGATTCCGTCCACGTCTTTGAGTTTGTCCGCAACGTTTTTGTCGGTGACGGTTTCGCTGTCCACCCATTTGAGGTCGATACCCGTCTTGTTTGCTCCGCCTGCGTGTTTGATTGCTTCTACGAGCGAAATGTAGGAATCGCGCAAAGAAACGTATTTGCCCACGATTGCGATTCTCGTTTTTACGGATTTGATTTTGAGATCCGCGACTTTCTTTTTCCATTCTGACAAATCGCATTTGCCGCTAAGAGAGAGCGCTTTGCTTATTGCTTTGTACAGACCGTTGCGATAGAGCATGGACGGCGCGTCGTAGAGGCATTTTACGGTGGTGCTCGGCACGACGGCTTGCTCGTCTATCGAGCAGAAAAGCGAAATCTTTTTGATGATCTCTTCGGGAGGTTTTTTGTCCGAGCGCGTGACCACGACGTCGGGAAATATGCCGAAGCGTTGAAGTTCGCGCACGGAGTGCTGTACGGGTTTGGACTTGAACTCGTCCGAGCAAGACATATAAAGGAGCAGACAGACGTGTACGAACGCGCAGTTTTCTCTGCCTACGTCAAGGCTGAATTGGCGCAAGGCTTCGAGATAGGGCTGGCTTTCGATATCTCCGACCGTGCCGCCAATTTCGGTGATTAGCACGTCCGCGCCCGATTCCTTTGCGGTGTCGAGGATATGTTGTTTTATCTCGTTGGTGACGTGAGGCACGATTTGCACGGTTTTGCCCTCGTATTCGCCTGCTCTTTCTTTGTTGAGCACGTTTTGATAGACTTTGCCGCTCGTGAGGGTGGAACTCTTGGTGAGATTCTCGTTGATGAAACGCTCGTAGTGCCCGAGGTCGAGATCGGTTTCCGCGCCGTCGCGGGTGACGAATACCTCGCCGTGCTGGGTGGGGTTGAGCGTGCCGGGGTCGATATTCATATACGGGTCGAACTTCTCGATATATACGCTGTAACCCGCCGATTTCAAAAGTCTGCCGAGCGATGCCGCCACGATGCCTTTGCCGAGTCCGGATACGACTCCGCCCGTTACGAAAATGTACTTGCTCATATGTGTGCCTCCGATGGTTATTTTCTGCTGTGCTTTCGGTTTTTTCGTGCTTTTTGAAGCCTTTTTTGCCTCAAAAAAACAAAAAAAAGGCGTTTTTTTTTAGCGACTTGAGTCTGCCAAAAAGAAAAACGCCTTTTCAGGTCCTTTTTTATGAATTTGAGAAAAGTTTGCGGTTTTGCAAACGCTTGCAAAGCATCGCTCGGCTTTCTCAAAAAACAGTTGTAATGATACCATATTCTCGGCGTATGTCAACGATTTTTTCTCAAGTTTTTTCAAAAAATTTTCATTGAATTTTGCGAGACGGTTTCACGTTTTTGTTTCACACTTCCGCGCTTTGACTTTCGTCGTAATCGGAGTATTTTTTACGGAAACAAATCAAAGATCCCGTTGAAAATACGATCGAAAACGCCAACGCGTGTACGCATATACGCTCACGTGCGCCCGTGTGCGTTTCAATATTGATATTTTGCGCCAAAAAATGTTATAAAAAATTCAAATAGGTTATTTGAGGTATTGACACTGCTTTTGGGAAAATGTATAATTCAAGTATCCTAAAAAAATCATAAAGGAGAAAATTTATGAAAAAACTTGTAGCATTCATACTTTGTATGGCACTCGTTATCACTTGCGTCGCTTGCTTCGCAGCGTGCAACGACAATGGCAACAAAGAAGTTGTTATCCCCGATGAAATGACATCTGCCGATGGAAAATATGAAATCGCAATGGTAACGGATATCGGACAACTCAAAGACGGTTCTTTTAATGAAGGAACTTGGAATGGTGTGAAAACTTTTGCTTATAAC
>JBNMJA010000010.1:0-23950 GCA_050873585.1 Bacillota bacterium
AAAAGGGAACCCACGGCGTCCGCTCCGCGTGGGGCAACACTCGGCACTCGCATAGATAGTGGCATTTCTCTACTTATGCCACCGTCCTTTGTGTGACAGCTACGCAACAACACGTCACAGTCGGACGGTACTATTCGTCAAGCTCGGCGCTCGCTTTTCTCGCCGCCGTTGCGGCTCGCGTTCCGTCTCTGAATCATTTGCAAAAACGGCACTTTATTCGCACAAAGATTGCAAATAAAGTGCCGTTTGCGTTTATATCTCAATAATTACTCAACGAGAATCGAACCATTGACAGAGGTGAGTTTGGTGCCAAAAAACGCGCGGACGCACTCTTGCATTTTGGCTACGTCGTCATATGAAACCGTTTCTACGGCAGAATGCATGGCAAGTTGCGCAAGCCCTATGTCGCACGCTCTCATGCCGAGATTCGCACTTGCGATAAGACCTATCGTGCTGCCGCAACGCTGGTCGGAATTGTTGTAATAGTCCTGTCTTTCAACGTGCGCTTTGTCGAGAATCGTTTTGAGTATAGCGGAGGATTCGCCGTCCGTGGAATAGTTGACGTGATGCTTTATCACGACGCCTTTGCCCATATAGACGCGCTCTTTGATATCCATTTTTTCGGGGAAGGCAGGGTGCAGAGCGTGGGCGTTGTCGATGGACAATATAAAGCCGTTTTCGCACGCCGCAACATAGTCTTCCTTGCTCTTGCCGAGTCCGAGCGTGATTTTTTCAAGCACCGTTTGCATGAACGAAGAGAACGCGCCTTGTTTGGTGTGACTGCCGATTTCCTCGTTGTCGAAACAAGCGCAGATTGCAATATTTTGCGGCTCGCAAGTTACGAGCGCCGCCAAAGAGGCGTATACGCTAGTGAGATTGTCAATCCTCGGAGAGCAGAGATACTCGCCGTTTACGCCGCTTCTGAACGGCGCGGAGGACGGCACGACGTAAAGGTCGGCATCGACGATTTCTTCGTTTGAAAGGGTGGCGTAAATGTCTGTCGCATCGCCGATAAGAGGCAACATATCCTTTTGTACGCTCACCGAAAACGACGAGTTGACGTTGGGATTGTGGTGCATGGCAAGGGAGGGAATCGTGACGGTGTAGTCGCTTTCAATCACCTTGCTTACGAGCATATCGCCGTGCTTTTCTAGCACTCTGCCTGCGATTTTGAGCGGCGCGTCGAGCATCGAATAGAGAATGAGTCCGCCGTAGGTTTCCACGTTTAAGCGTGCGCCCTCGGGAGAGGAAACGGTTTCTCTGCCTTTGACGTGCAGACACGGAGAGTCCGTGTGGCTTGCCGCAATATTGAACGCGAAGTTTTTGCCCACCGAAAACGCGACTACCGAAGTGCCGTTTTTGACGACGTAGTATTTGCCGCCGACTTCGAGTTGCCACGCATCTGCAAGAGATAGTTTTGAAAATCCGTGCTTTTCAAGGATATACTCTGCGTGCGTTACGGCGTGATAGGCGGTGTACGATTTTTCCAAAAAATTGATGACGTCCATAGATTCGTCCTTAATATAGTTTTTCTTTATAATAATACCAAAAGTGTTGTTTGACAAGTTAATTGCTCAAACATCGCATAGGCAAAAGCAACAAGCGTTCGCTTATTGCTTAATGCCTTGCTTGTTCTCGCAATTTCTCCGCACAAGCGATACATGCTATCAGTTCGAGCAGGGATAAAAACTCAAGCCGCAGTTTCGCACGCCCGATTGTTTGGGTGAAGCGTGCTCCGCACGCGAGCGGAAGATTGTGATTCGCTACGCTAGATTGCCACGACACTGCGTGTCTCGCAATGACGAGAGGGTGGGACACCCACGTCCGAAGGGTGTGGGGAGGGAGAAGTTGCATCGTATATGCGTTATAATACAACTGCATAATTTCGGTGTTGAATATTGAAAAATTGTGGTGTAGAATAGAACTATAAAGTATAAGATATCGGAGGAAGATATGTTACCGTATTTTTTGCTCGTTATGGGCATTGTGATGCTCGTGCTGTTTCTGATCGCAAGAGATAAAAAGTCTTCGACGCTCGCCATTATACTCAAGACCGCAACGTCGCTGTTCTTTATCGCTACGGGACTCGCCGCAGTCGTGGAAAACGGAAGCGTGGGCGGTTTCGAGACGAAATTGCTCCCGAGCGCACTCGTGATTATGGGCTTGGTGCTCGGCATGGTGGGGGATATTACCCTCGACTTCAAAATCTACTTCAAGGGACTCGAAGGTAAGTATGAGGGCGTGGAAAAAGACCGCGACTCGATGATGTACTTCGGTATGCTCGCATTCGGCATCGGTCATATCCTTTATATTACATCGATGGCGATTCGCTTCCCCGGATACGAACTCAATCTGCTTTGGTCGGCACTCGGCTCGGCGGCAATCGTGGCGGTTATGTTCCTCGTATGCATATTCGTGATGAAAATGCAATTCGGCAAATTCCTCATTCCGAGCATTGCGTACGCGTTTTTGCTCTGCTGGTTCGTGGTGCTCAGCGCGCTGTATATGGGACCTGCACAAGGCTCGTCCGCCGCAGGAATTTTGCTTGCCGGCTCGATTCTCTTCGTGGCGTCGGATATGGTGCTGTCGATGACATATTTCTCAAAGCCGTCCGATTACGAGCGCAAGGGCGTGCTCAATCCCGAATCTCGTCTTATGATAATCGTCAATCACGTCACGTACTATCTTGCGCAATTCCTCATCGCATTGTCGCTGTTGTTTATCTAATCGAAAAACGAAAAAACGAATCGAAAAAGCACTTCTTGAGAAGTGCTTTTTTTGTGCGAAAAATCGTCGGGATAGGCGAGTGGGGCTTTTGCAAAAGTGCTTGAACGACGCAAAGAAAACGGTGTGCGCTCTTGTGTATTTATTATCGAAAAACGACTTTTATTAGGTGATTTTGAAACGATAAAAGCGAGATAATGCGGTTATTCCGTTTTATCGGCCGATTCAGATTTGCGAGATTTGCCGTCAAAAAAGCGTTTTCTCGGCTTTACGATTTCGTCAACGGAGACTTTGAATTTTTCAAAGTCCACGCAGTCCGCTTGTATGCTCAATTCATCGCCCACTTGCAAGACCGTGTCGGACGAGGGAACGATTGACACGCCGTTGCGCTTGATTGAACGTATGAGCAAATTGTTGGGCCAAAGCACGTCGCGAATCGGCTTGCGCATTGCAATCGAGCCGTCTTCGACGGAGGTGACGTAGGTTCGTCTTGTGAGGTGAACGTGTTGCTCTTCGAGAATGCTGTCGAGAAGTTCGTCGTAAATCGATCTTGCGCCAAACACTTCGCTGACCATATATCCGAAAGATACGCCGAGTACGACGGGAACGAGAAGGGTGAATTGCCAGGTGAGTTCCACGACCATTATGATTGCCGTCAACGGCGCTTTGACGATTGTGGCAAAGAACGTTGCCATACATATCATGACGATGCAGTCCGCGTATTGCGCCGACATGCCCCACACTATGCCGAGTTTGGATACGAGCGTGCCTACGCATGCGCCGATTGCGAGCATGGGGATGAATATGCCGCAAGAAACGCCTGCTCCGAGATTGAGCGCGGTTGAGACGACTCGCATTATCAGAACGAGAATCAACGTCACTACGACGGGGGAGGAGAATATCGTGGCTACGTTCTGCGATACCTCGCCGCCGTGCGTGCCGAGCGATTCGATGAACGAGCGTCCTCCGCCCATAACAGACGCGCTGATAAGTCCGAATGCGCCTGCAAAGAGGAAGGGGAACAAAAGTTTGAGATAAGTGGTAGTAAGAGGATTTTTGGTTTTTATCTTTGAGAAAAGTTTTTTGGAGAGCAGACAGAGATTGTAGAATCCGAAGCCGCAAAGTCCGCTTGCAACCGCGGCAAGCGCGACGAAACCGTAACTTTTTAGGGGGATTTGCACGAGAGTGAAGGACGAGAGCGTGGCTTCGACGGGCATATTCATCCAACCGTAAAGAGCGTTTCTCGTGATGATTGCGCTCAAAACAGAAGAAAACGCGCATATGAAAATTGCGGGTGTGAATCTTCTGTGCGCCTCTTCAAACGCAAACGTGATTCCCGTCAGCGGCGCGTTGAACGCGACGGCAAGACCTGCGCAAGCGCCGCCCGTTATCTGATAGCGTTTTTCCATATCCGTGCAACGCAACAGTTTGCTCGTGCCTTCGCCGCAGTTTGCGCCGATGAACATGCTCGGACCTTCCGAGCCTGCGGTTAAACCCGAAAGTATGCACACAAGGCACGAAGCCGCCATTGCAGGAAGAGAGGCGTACCACTTCAATTCAAGCAAGCCTCTTGCCGCTCCTTCCGCTTGCGGAATGCCGCTTCCTCTGACCATAGGCACGAGTTTTGCGACGGTTGCAAGCGAAAACGCGATTATCGCAAGCGCGGCAAAGAGCAAGGGTACGAACGCAGGGTTCTCACGCACCAAAGCGTATAGGTCTTTCGAGTATTTGGAAAATAGTTCTGCGGCAATATTGAAAAAGGTGACGACGACGCCTGCAAAAATGCCGGTCACGATTCCCACCGCCATAAGTTGAACGCCGTGTCTATATAAGCTTGACAATATGTTTTTGTTCATATAAGTTCACCGTTCAATTGAAAATCCGCTTGTATTATAGTCGCACGCGCGCGGAAAATCAACGAAAACTTATGTTGTTGAAATATTAAAAACTAATCCTCGTATAAAGCGAGCGCTTTTTTGAGGCTTGCAATCACCTTTTCGCGAAGGGATTGAGGGGATAGCACCTCTACGTTTCTGTTGTACTGAAGCACCCAGTATAGCATCGCTTTTTCGCTTGCGACTATGGTTGCGACGAAATATCTGTCGCCGAGTTTCTTTGCGGTGAAGTTCGTGCCGAACCAGTCGTAGAGCGTGTCCGCCATGCCTATCCAGCATTTGAGAGTTATCGCTACGGGCGCGTCGTTGTACATATACGGAAGAGAGGTCGCGATGCGCTTGTAATCTATGCCCTTTTCAAAGCCGACGTTCTCGCGCAAAGGCTTGGCGTCTTCGTCGAGTATCTCTATATCCGTGATTTTGTCCATGCGATAGAAACCAACCTCGTCGAACATCTCGTCGAACATCATAAGATAGTAGCGTTGATTGTGCAGAAGCATCTGATAGGGAGAGCCCACGTGGGGCTTGGAAACGTGTAGCTTTTTGTCAAGACCGATTTTGTTGTAGTTGAAGCCTATCTTTTTGCCTTGCTCGATCGCCTCGTCCACGACGTCGATATTGTAGAAAAACGCCTTGTTGTCCGATTTGTCCCACTCCTTGACCGAGTAAACGTGTCTGACGTGGCTTTTGAAATTCTGTCCGCCAAAGGATATGAGTTTGTCTATAAGTTGCTTCGAGTGCGTGGAGTTGACGTTGCGAGAGGACAGCACGCTGTCGATGAGAAGGCGAAGTTCCGCATTTTCGAGTTTTCTCGAGGCAAGATACGTGCCGTTTGCGCCCGATTCTATGTCAAAACCCATTTCTTTGAGATAGGATATATTTCTGCCCACTGCCTTTCTTTCGCATATCACGTCGTAGTCGCGCTCGAGAATATCTATGATATTCTGCTGGGTGAGAGGATGTTCCTCGTCGCTGTATTGGTCAAGAACCTGATATATCCTCATTATCAACGTCTTTTTTGCTTCAAGTGCCATACGACCTCCGTGTTGCGTCCCGCTTTTTGCAGAACTTTCGGGAATATATCGAAAATTTTTCAAAATAATCGACAATGTACCGTTTTCGGTACACAGTATATCATATCATATGTTTGCAAGCAAGGGAAAAACGAAAATACCTCAAGCAAAAACGTAATGCAAAGGAGAATAAAAATGAAAATATTTATGAGCAGAATCAACAACCAAAAGAGAGTCAACAACGCGCAAATCGCAACCGACAAAGACGGCAGAATCGTTTTTGTGCGTATGAGTCTTATGCGTAAAGCGTCGTGACGATAGTTTTTCACCGAGCGATTTGCTCGCAATAGCGGCGGCTCGGAAAAATCCGAGCGCAAACCGCCCATAATTTCACCCCTTTATTTTTGCCGAAAGCCCGACAGCCCCTGAAAGTCGGGCTTTCGGTTTTTAATCCGAGAGGCAAACTCTATAAACGTTGGCAAACGCGTCAAAAAGGTGTATAATTGAAAAAAATCTAATTTTGGAAGAAAATATGAAGAAAATCGGGAAACGGCTTTTGGCGTGCGTGCTTGCGCTTATCGTCGTCGCAACGCTTTGCGCCTGCGGCGATAATAACGGTAATAAGCCCTCGGGGGGTTGTTATCACGTTGACTTGAACGGCGACGGAATTTGCGATAAGTGCGATTCCGATATCCCGTCGGGGTGCGACCACGCCGATGCGAATAACGACGAAATGTGTGACTACTGCGGCGAAAACGTAGTGGTGTCGTTCAACCTTTTTGCAATCAACGATTTGCACGGCATGTATTGCGATACCGACAACCAACCAGGCGTTGACGAACTGACGACGTATATAAAAAATTATCAGGCAACGTCAAACACAATCGTACTCTCCTCGGGGGATATGTGGCAAGGAAGCACCGAGTCCAACAACACGAAAGGCAAACTCGCAACAGATTGGCTCAACTATATCGATTGCTCTTCGATGACGCTCGGAAACCACGAGTTCGACTGGTCAACCGAAAAAATCAAAACCAACGCGCAACTTGCAAAATTCCCGTTTCTTGCTATCAACGTCTTTGACAGGACGACTAATAAACGCGTGGATTATTGCGAAGCATCGGTCGTGGTCAGATTCGGCGACGCTAAAATAGGCATCATCGGCGCAATCGGCGACTGCTATTCGTCAATTTCGTCAAGTATGTGCGAGGACGTGTATTTCAAGGTCGGTAACGAACTTACGGCGCTCGTCAAGGAAGAAGCAAACAGACTTCGCGCACAAGGCGTAGACTATATTGTGTATTCGCTCCACGACGGCGGCGCGAGAATTGCGGATATGGACGATTGGTACGACTTGTCGCTCTCAAACGGATACGTCGATATAGTGTTCGAGGGGCATACGCACCAAGCGTATGCGCACGCGGACAGCCGCGGCGTGTATCACATTCAGGGCGGCGGATACAACAAGGGTATAAGCTCCGCAAAAGTCCGCTTGAATTTTGCAAATCAAAAATATTCGATTTCGGACCCCGACGTTATATCGAACAAAGTTTATTCTGCGTGCAAGAGCGATCCTATCGTCGATAACCTCGTCAAAAAATATAAAACCGAAATAGGCAATCCCGACGAGGTGGTCGCAACGTTGACGTCATACGTATCAAGCGACAGAATCGCGGATGAAGTCGCACGAATCTATTGCGACAAAGGTCTAGAGGCGTGGGGCGACAAATACGATATAATGCTTGGCGGCGGATATATCAAGACTCGTTCTCCGTATGCATTGGAAAGAGGAAACGTGACGATGGCGCAAGTGCAAACGCTTCTTCCGTTTGAAAATAAAATCGTCCTTTGCGCTCTCAACGGAACGGAAATCAACAACAAATTTATACATTCGAGCAACGGCAACTACCATATCGCTTACAGCGAATACGGACAGAGAGAGAAGGACAACGTGCTGTTCAACACAAAAGCGACTTACTACGTCGTCACGGATACTTATACGTCGGACTATCATCATCTGAGGGTGGTGGCAACGCTTTCGGACACCGTGTTTGCGTGGAATCTGTTGTGCGATTATCTGAGAAGCGGAGGAAGTTTTTGATAATGATCTGCAAATAAAATAAACGGTGATAAAAAACAAAAACGGCACTTAAAATGCCGTTTTTGTTTTTGTAAAAGTCAATTTGCGTAAAAATATGATTATCAGTCGCGATATGAATCGTACAACTTTTTGAAAGACGAAAGGGAGCGTTTTATCATGTCGAAGTCTACGCAATAGGCAATTCTGACGTAGCCTTTCGCGCCGAAGTCGTCGCCTGCAACGAGGAGGAGTCCGAGAGATTTCGCTCTTTCGGCAAAGGCAACGGAATCCTCTTCAAGCGATTTGACAAAGAGGTAAAACGCGCCGTCGGGGCGCACGCAATCGTAGCCGATTTCGGTGAGGGAAGAGTAAAGCAAGTCGCGATTTTTGCGATAGGATTCGACGTCGGGAAGGGCGTCTATGCACTCTCTTATCACGAACTGATAAGTGCTGGGAGCACATACGTAGCCGAGGGAGCGGCCCGCTCCGCAAAGCGCAAAATACAAGTCCGTCGCCCTCGTTGCACGAGGGGAGACCGCTAAATAGCCTATGCGTTCGCCCGGCAAAGACAGCGACTTTGAGAAACTGTAGCAGACTATCGTGTTTGCGTAAAAATTCATCGTGAAAGGCACCGTCTCGTCGTAGGCAAGTTCACGATACGGTTCGTCCGAAATTATGAAAATCGGGTTGCCGAATTGCTCGCTTTTTTTCGAGAGTATCGCGGCGATTTTTTTGAGAGTGTTTTCGTCGTATATGACGCCGCTCGGATTGTTGGGAGAGTTGACGATAACCGCTTTGGTGCGCGGAGTTATCGCATTTTCGAGCGCAGTCAAATCGGGGTGAAAATTACTATCGTCAAAGGGAACTATCACGGCTTTGCCGCCCGTCGATTTTATGAAAACGTCGTATTCGGGGAAGTAGGGCGCAAACACGATATATTCGTCGCCATCTTCCGTCAGCGCACGAAGGGTTATGCAAAGCGACGCCGCCGCTCCGCAAGTCATATATATAAGGTCGGCGTTTAAGTCTATGTCGAAACGGCGAGAAAGATTTGCCGCAATCGCCTCGCGTACGCTTTTGTCGCCCTGCGCCGAAGTGTAGCCGTGAAGGGCGGTCGGATTGGAATCTGCAAGCGAAACGAGAGCTGCCTTGACGCAATCGGGAGCAGGCGTGCTCGGATTGCCGAGCGAAAAATCGAATACGTTTTGCTTGCCGACTTCCTCGGCACGCTTTTTGCCGTATTCAAAAAGTTCTCTTATCGACGAGCGTTTGCTGCCCAGTTCGTACATATCCTTGCAAAACATAATCCACCTCTTGTTTGAAGAGATTATACCACTTGTAACGACGATTTACAAGTGATATAATTAAGGCAGAATCAACGTAAAAACGAGGTTGAAAGATATGACTTTTTCAAACGAAACCGCCGCGTCGCTCGACGCTCTCAAAAAAGCGATTGAAAACTCACACCGCATCGTCGTGCTTACGGGCGCAGGCGCATCCGTCCCGAGCGGTATTCCCGACTTTCGCAGCGCGCACGGTCTATATGCTACGCCGTTTGGAAATTACCCTGCCGAAACCGTCATTTCGCACGACTTCTTTCTCTCGCACCCGAAGGAGTTTTACGAGTTTTACAAGAGCAAAATGATATACCCGAGCGCAAAGCCCAACGCTATGCATAACCTTCTTGCAAGGCTTGAAAAAGAGGGAAGAATCGATGGAATCGTCACCCAGAATATCGACGGTTTGCATACCGCCGCAGGAAGCAAAAAAGTGTACGAACTGCACGGCTCGATAGAGAGAAATCGCTGTGAGAGATGCAATAAGTTTTTTGACTTGGGCTATATAATATCCTCCGAGGGAATACCGCATTGCGACGAGTGCGGAGGCATAATCAAACCAGAGGTCGTGCTGTACGGAGAGAACC
The DNA here is from genome assembly GCA_050873585.1 of Bacillota bacterium. Taxonomy (GTDB): domain Bacteria; phylum Bacillota; class Clostridia; order Christensenellales; family CAG-917; genus CAG-475. The sequence continues at coordinate 9,637 of JBNMJA010000010.1, forward strand.
TTGACGAAGACGTTTTGGAAGGAGCGATAAGGGCGATTCAAAGAGCGGATATGCTGATGGTGATAGGCACGTCTTTGGTGGTGTATCCTGCCGCGGGGCTCGTGGGATATTTCACGGGAAGAGTGACTGCGCTCGTCAATAAATCAAGCACTTACTTTGACTCTCAAGCCGATATTCTCGTAAACGAAGATTGCGAAAAAGTCGCGCTTTGGCTTGGCGAGAATTTAAACTTATAATTGCAAAATGGCACGATTGAATATAACAAAACGGCATATAAAGTGCCGTTTTTGTAATTTACTCGTTTTTTTGGAGTTTGCGATTCACTTGGTGTGGTCGCTTTTTTTTGCGGCATAATGGGCAGTGATTGCTCTCTTGATAGCAATGCGAGCGGAGGCAAAGAGGCTATATCACGGTGACGCTTTTGGCAAGGTTTCTCGGCTTGTCGGGGTCTAATCCCATGCATAAAGAAGCGGTGAGCGCAAGCGATTGCAAGGGGACTACGGACAGGAGCGGATAGAGAAGCGAATCGCTTGAAAACGGCAAAGGCAAAGTCTTGTTTGCACCTACGTCGCCTATGCTCGTGAGGGATACCACGTGCGCCCCTCGAGAGCGCAATTCGCTGACGCTTGCCTCGATTCTTTCCTTGTCCGAAGGAGAGGTGGAAATCACGACAACTACGCTCTTTGAATCGATGAGCGCAATCGTGCCGTGTTTGAGTTCGCCTGCCTGATAGGCGTCCGTCATTTTGTAGGTGATTTCCTTGAACTTTAACGCACCTTCCTGCGCCGTAACGTAGTCGAGTCCTTTGCCAATGAAAAACAGATTCGCTTTTTTGATTTTCTCCTCGTAAAGTGAGTGCAGGCACGCCGCACGTACACCGTCGCGAAGGGCGGTTATCTGCGCCGCCGTCGGAGGCTGTCCTGCGCAGGTTTTGGCGATGATATATAGGGCAAGTTGTTGGCAGACGTAGGACTTGGTTGCCGCTACGGCAACTTCCGCGCCTGCGCCGAGGTATAGCGTTTCGTCCGCTTCGAAAGAGATGCTGCTTGCCTCGACGTTGGTGAGCGCAATCGTCTTTGCGCCTTGCGATTTGCAACGCTTGAGCGCAAGAACGGTGTCTGCCGTTTCTCCGCTTTGGGTGATGAAGATTCCGACGACTTTTTTCGACAAAAACCGAACTTCGTCAAACTCGCTCGCAACCACGCACTCACACGGAACGCCCAAAACTCGCTCGAATACGATTTTGCCGTAAAGTCCTGCGTGATACGCCGTGCCGCAACCGCAAAAAATGATTTTTTCGGCGGTTTTTATCGTTTCCGTCAACTCGTCGTCAAGACTTTTGAGAATCGTCTTGTAGGTTTTTGACAACGCTCGTGGAATTTCGTCGATTTCCGCGCGCATATGACACGAACATTCCTTGGGAGCGGAGCGCTTCACCTTTAAGGGGTTTTTGCAAATATTCTTTCCGTCTTTGAAAAATTCTGCCGAAGTCGCCGTGATTTTTGCGCACTCGCCGTCTTTGAGCACTATTACGTTTTGCGTATGCTTGCTCACGGCAAGAGTGTCGCTTGCAACGAAGTTTTCGTTTTTGCCGAGTCCTACCGCAAGCGACGCGCCCTCGCGCCTTAAATATATTGCCTCATCGCCTGCCTTTATCGCAAGAAAAGTGGTTGCGCCTTTGAGGCGTTTGCCCACTTTTTCTATCGCCGTCTTCATATCCGAGTCTTCAAGAGCAAGAAGGTGCGCTATGATTTCGCTGTCCGTCGCCGAGCAAAAACGAACGCCTTTTTCAAGCAATTCGCTCTTCAACTCGTCGGCGTTGCTTATCACGCCGTTGTGTACGACTGCGATTTTTCCGTCAAAGGAAAGGTGAGGGTGCGCGTTCTTTTCGCATACCTTGCCGTGCGTTGCCCACCTCGTGTGGCCTATGCCGATTTTTGCCGCAACGTCGGGCACTTTGCCCTCAAGCGCACTCACTCGACCAGCGGTTTTGTAGACCTTGATTTTGCCGTCTTTTTCGAGTGCGATTCCTGCGCTGTCGTAACCTCGGTATTCCAAGGTTTTCAATCCGTCAATTACGATTGTTTCGGCGTTCTGATAGCCGACGTATCCGATGATTCCGCACATACGGCATTATATGCGGCAAGATGGCAAAGCGCGCATAGCGTGTGTTTCGACCGCAAAAAAAACGAAAGAGGAAAGGCGTTTGAAATCGAGGCGCATACGAGGCTTGCGACAAAGTGAAAAGAAGGTTGGCGTTGACATGAAGTGCCGAGCGTGGTATCATATTTTCTATAAAAATCAAAACGTTCTTCGGAGGAAAAAAATGAGGTTTTCGCAAGAGCTTGCTCCGTGCAAAGAAGAGAATACCGTTATCGTAGGCGACGTGCGTATAAGCGTGCTGTCCGAAAGAATGCTGCGCATTGAAAAGGGCGGTTTCACCGACAAGCGCACGCAGTTTGCGTATTGCAGAGATTTTGCAAATCCGCAGTTTAAGTATGCAAAAAACGGCAATGAAGTGTCGATTGAGACGGAAAAATGTTTCTTTACCGTAAACACGAAAACGCTTGCGACGGCAGTGACTTTCAAAAACGGAGAGAGCGCAACGCCATCGAACGCGTTTAATCTCGGCGGTACGGCAAGGACGCTCGACGGCACTTTCGGAGTGCTCGGAGGCTGGAAGGGCAAAAGAGAAAAGAAAGACCATTTTTGCATCGCGCATATAAGAAAAGGCATATTCGCATCCAACGGCGTGAGCGAAATCGACGACTCTTCCTCCGTGCTTCTGAATACGGACGGAAGCGTTTGCGTAAGGCCTGCGGCGTGCGAGGATAAATATCTGTTTGCTTTCGGAAAAGATTATCTCGGCGGTCTTAAAGAGTTTTATTCGCTCTCGGGATTCACTCCCGTTTTGCCCAAGTACGTGTTGGGCAACTGGTGGTCGCGCTATCACGCCTACACCGATAAGGAATACCTCGAACTTATGGACAAATTCGAGGATAAAAATATACCGCTCACAGTCGCAACCATAGATATGGATTGGCATATTGTGGGCAACGTGCCAAAGGACGCAGAGTATAAGTCGTTTCAAGGCGCAGGTTGGACGGGGTATACGTTTGAAAAAGAATTGTTCCCCGATCCCGTCGGTTTTTTGCAGAATCTCAAAAGCCGCAATCTCGCAGTGACTATGAATCTGCATCCCCGTGACGGCGTGCGCTATTTCGAGGAGCAGTATCCCGATATGGCTCGCGCTTGCGGAATAGATCCTCAAACAAAACGCACGGTGGAATTCGATCTCACCGACGAAAGATTCCGCAACGCATACTTCGATATTTTGCATCACCCCTACGAGAAAGACGGCGTGGATTTTTGGTGGATAGACTGGCAGCAGGGGACGAAATCCAAGATGAAAGGACTCGATCCGCTGTGGCTTCTCAATCACTATCACACCCTCGATATAAATCGCGACGGGAATAAGAGCGTGATTCTTTCAAGATACGCCGGACTCGGCTCGCACCGCTATCCGCTCGGATTTTCGGGAGATACTATCGTGTGTTGGAAGAGCCTCAAATTTCAGCCTTATTTCACCGCGCTCGCATCGAATGCGGGGTATACGTGGTGGTCGCACGATATCGGCGGACACCTTTTCGGAAAAGGGGATAACGAGTTGTATCTGAGGTGGGTGCAGTACGGCGTGTTCTCGCCTATAAATCGCTTGCACTCGAACAACAAAGCGATGAGCAAAGAACCGTGGAATTATACGGAAGTGGAAAATATCGCAGAAGATTTCCTGCGCTTGCGCCATAGACTTTTGCCATATTTGTATACCGCAAACGTGCGAACCGCAACCGAGGGCGTGCCGCTTGTCTGTCCGACGTATTATTACTCAAAAGACGAGCAAGCCTACGACAAAAAGTGGCGCAATCAGTATTATTTCGGAGAGCAACTATACGTCTGCCCGATAACGAAAAAAGGCAAAACCGGCGTGACTACGCAAAAAATCAGACTCCCCGAAGGCGTGTGGTTTGACTTTTTCACGGGTGAAAAATACGAGGGCGCAAAGGAATATACCATCCACTGTCCGCTCGACAGATACCCGGTTTTTGCAAAAGAGGGCGCAATTATTCCGCTTCTCAACGCAGAGAAAAACTCTACGGATTTTGACGACATCGAGCTCAGAATATACCCGGGGAACAACGTCTATACGATGCTCGACGAGCAGGGCAAAATCTCCGTGGCGATGAAAAAGGACGAGACGGGATATGACGTCATTATCATTCCCGACGGCGTGAAAACCGAGCGTCTAACCGTGTCTTTGATGAATATCGAAGGCGCAAATATTCTCGTGGACGACGCCCCGTCTAACGCGCAAGCGCTTATGGGTATGCCGTGCAAACCTATGAAAATCCGCATTGAAAACGCGCGATAAACGTCGATAAATAGCGCAATAAGTTTGACGTTTGCAAAAAATATCCGATTTTTGAGAAAAACGCTTGACTTATTCTGCTATATTTAATATTATTATCAAGCATATTTTTGGAAGAAGTATGGCGTCGAGAAGAACTAGCCCCTCCGATCTAAGCCTTGCTCTTGCGAAAACTAATTTTGGAGGTTAGCACAATGGCTAAGGATTTGTCAACAATGGCAAAAAACAATAAGTCTTATATGGCAAAGCCGGGCGAAGTGGAAAGCAAGTGGTATATCGTCGACGCAACCGATATGGTTCTCGGCCGCCTTGCATCTCAAGTTGCTTCTATCCTTAAAGGAAAGAACAAACCCGAGTATACTCCCAACGTCGACTGCGGCGACCACGTTATCATAATCAATTGCGAAAAAATCGTCCTCACCGGCAAGAAACTCGAGGACAAATACTATCGTTATCACACCGGTTACATCGGCGGACTCAAGGAAATCCAATACAAGAAATTGATGGCTGAAAAACCCGAATTCGTCGTGTACAAGGCAGTCAAGGGTATGCTCCCCAAGAACACCCTCGGCGCAAAGATGCTCAAAAAACTCCGCGTTTACGCAGGTGCAGAGCACGATCATCAGGCACAATGCCCGGTTGAGCTCAAACTCAACTGATTGAGAGGTGAAATATGGCTACTAAGAAAACCAAGAAAGTTCAATATCTCGGCACCGGCAGAAGAAAGACCGCTATCGCAAGAGTTCGTCTTATCCCCGGCGACGGCACGATCATCATCAACAAACGCACTCTTGACGAGTATTTCCCTCTTGACACGATGAAACTCATCGTCAATCAGCCTCTCGTTGCAACGAGCACGACCGACAAGTTTGACGTCTACGTCAACGTGTACGGCGGCGGTTACACCGGTCAAGCAGGCGCTATCCGTCACGGCATCGCAAGAGCACTCTGCGTCGCAGACAGCGAAGCATACAGAGCAATCCTCAAGAAAGAAGGTTACCTCACTCGTGACCCGCGTGCGAAAGAACGTAAGAAATACGGATTGCATAAGGCACGTAAAGCACCTCAATTCTCCAAGAGATAATCAGACGCATTCAAGCGCCGAAAAACAAAAGCACAACTTCGGTTGTGCTTTTTTCTTTGTCAGTTTCCGCGTGTGTTGCTCGTGTACGTCCGTGTACACTGCGCTACGCATGCTCAACTTCCTTGATTTTCGGCGCTTGCTCTGTGTCTGATTACCTCTTGCATCGTTAAAATGTGTACGCTCCGCGCCTCATTCTCGCCTTCCGCGACTTGTGTGCCTTGTCCCGCGTTTGGCCAACGTTTGGAAGAGATAAAGCCGCATTCAAGCGCCAACATCAAAAGCACGGCATTTGCCGTGCTTTTTTTCTGCGTTAGACTGCGCGCGTGTTGCTCATGTACGTTTGTGTACATTCCGCTACGCGTGCTCGTCTTCCTTGACTTTTGCCATTTGCTCTTTGACAATTCATCTCTTGGCAAGCCGTAAGTAGCGTTCAAAACGCACAAACAAGTACGACAGATTCTGTCGTGCTTTTTCTTTGTCAGGCTGCGGGTGAGGTGCTCACGTACTTCGTGTACGCTCCGCGCCTCATTCTCGCCTTCCGCGACTTGTACGCCTTGCTCCGCGTTTGGTCAACGTTTGGAAGAGATAAAGCCGCATTCAAATGCCAACATCAAAAGCACGGCAATTGCCGTGCTTTTTTCCTTCGTCAGACTGCGCGTGTGTTGCTCATGTACGTTCGTGTACATTCCGCTACGCGTGCTCGTCTTCCTTGACTTTTGCCATTTGCTCTTTGGCAATTCATCTCTTGGCAAGCCGTAAATAGCGTTCAAAACGCACAAACAAGTACGACAGATTTCTGTCGTGCTTTTTCTTTGTCAGGCTGCGGGTGAGGTGCTCACGTACTTCGTGTACGCTCCGCGCCTCATTCTCGCCTTTCGCGACTTGTACGCCTTGCTCCGCGTTTGGTCAATGTTTGGTCAATGTTTGGGAGAGATAAGGCTTGTGATTTGCTTTATATTGACATGGTTGTCATACAATTGTATAATGTATATATTAAATAGAGGTTGAGGATATATGGAAGATTTGCACGTTTGTGATAATTGTGGAAAAACCGTTGAAGATTCAATCGATGTTTGTCCTTGTTGCGATACTCCGCTTAAAAGTGAAAATCAAGAGAGTGAAAGCGTTGTCGATAGCGAGCAGAATTTGAACGCCCTCGATTGCGGTGCGAGTTCGGAGTTGCCGAAAACGAAAAAAGCGTGCAAAAATAACAAGCCCGTAATGACACATAAGCAAAAATGCGAGCTGATTAAAAAATCAATCTATCTTGCGTTGTGCACGATACTTTTGATATTGTCGTTTTGCCCGATTGTCAAGAGCGAATCGTTGTTCGGTGGCGATGAATACGACTCGATTGAAACGGGATATTCGGGAATAGACTTTTTCGTGATAATGTGTGCGTCGGCATGTAGATACGATCAAAATACAGACAGTGCAAAACTTGAAAGACTAGATAGAAATTATGAGATGGCAGAGGAAAAATTCAGACAATCTAACCCTTCATACATATTGATAAAAAGCGAAGTAAGGCCTACGATAAAAACGGCTATTTTGAATCACAACTATAAAATGGCCGGTATGATATACAGTTATGCGACAGTCGATATGAGCGTGGCAGACGGTTGGAGAATGCTGAATCTCGGTGTGCTGTCGCTGTTGTATATAACGATAAGTTGCACGATGTTTGCGTTTTCACTCATCGAACTTTTGACCGTAAAAAACGAAATTACGGGAAAAGGAAGCGTGAGAGCAAAACGATTTGAAAATTACTTTTATCTTGCGCCCGTATTGTTGTTTTTATCGCTTGCAATTATTATAAATTTGATGTTTGGTGGCTTTGCAATAAGTTTTATATTGCGTATGACCGTTGAGTGCGGTTGCATAGCGTTTCTTCTTGCAAAAACGTGGCTTGCAACTGAACTTAAATCAGACTTGAAAAAGAAATTGTCTGCAACGATTACGGTAGCGCTTGTGATTTTGCTCGTCGGGTGCTGTTTCGCGTCGTGGTTTGAATCGTATTCCTACAAAAAAGACGACGGTGGCAACAAGTATCTGTACAGAATCGATCGAGTAGACAGTCAAATGTTTGATTCGGTCAATTATGCGTATTTATGGCTGTATAATATGCACGTCGGCTTTGGAGAAGATATATGCAAGGAAATAATCGAAGATTATTCTTTTTGCACAAACACTGTGAATAACACTATGTATATTCAAGGAAAAAAGGGGAACGTGACGGAAGGCGGCTTGAAAATGCTGTCAACGGGCAAAGGATTTGCTACGCTTGCGATACTGTTTGGCGCGTTTATAGTTTTTGTGACGTTCTATCCGTCCGAAAAAGCGAAGAAGTTGAAGTTTGCCACAACTATTCTGCTGCTCGTTTGCGTGCTATTTGCATTTGCGCTTTGCGTTTCGGTTGCCGCAATCGTGAACGATTATATGTACGGCGCGGATTTGTATCAATATAGACAGTCCATCGGCGGTGGTATTGCGTGTATGGTGCTGTTTGCGATAGGTTTGGTTGTCGAACACAATTTGCTTGAAAGAAATTGCAGGTTGTTCAAAAAATACGACCCGTTCTATGAGAATACCAACTCGGTTGCGGCGTGTTTGAATCACGAAAAAGAAGAAAAACAAAAACGCAAACAGAAAAGAATCGCGACGATGAAAGGGAAAACGAAATTCAGAATGAAACGATAAAACAAAAGCACGACAGAAGCCGTGCTTTTTATATGTCGGAACGTGGGAATATGTCGTGCTTTTGGCATCGGGAAGCGAAATATAAGTGCGCTTTTGGAGTGTCGAAAAAGTGTAACGTAAATGTTTTTTACTCCGTGTCAGGATTCCTGTTTATATTCGGGGCAGGGGATAAGTTCCGCCTTTTTCGGGCGGGTGAGGAAGAAGAGCGTAAGCGTGACGGTGAGCGTGAGAAGTTCTGCAGCAGGAGTGGCAAGCCAAAGTCCCGTCATCTTCCATAGATACGAGAAGAGATAGGCTATCGGGATTATCGTGACGAGTCCACGCAAAAGGGTGATGAGTTGTGCGTATGCGCCGCGGTTGGATGCCGAAAAGTAGTAGGAGAACAGCAGATTGAAGCCCGAAAACAGCGCCATAAGGAAGAATAGGCGCATGCCTTGGGTTGCCTCTTGTTGCAGCGCTTCTACGCCTTGGGTGTTGAATATGCTTGCGATGCCGTTCGCGCCGAAGAATATCGCAGTGTACAAGATTACGGCAAGCGAGGATACGGTGATCAATGCGTAGCGCAAGACTTGGCGGATCTTTTTGTGGTCGCTCTCGCCGTAACTGAAACTTATCATCGGTTGCGTGCCGTTGGCTACGCCGTTGAAGATGGAATTGACCACGTAAAAGACGTTGATGACGATGGTGTATGCCGCAATCGCCGTGTCGCCGCCCAAACGTTTGAAAAGTCCGTTGAATACCGTGAGCACCGTTGCGAAGGATATTTCGTTGATGAAGGGCGCAAGTCCGAGAGAGCAGATGCCGCCGTAGGTGCGCGCCGAGAGTTTGGTTTTTCTGAAATGAAAAGTGTTTTTCTTCCTTATCACGTGTAAGGAAAGAATGAGTATGCTGACGATAGGCGAAAAGCCCGTGGCAAGCGCCGCGCCGAGCATGTCGAGATTGCAGGGAAACACGAGGACGTAGTCGAACACGATATTGAACAGGTTGCCCGACAAAGAGGCTATCATTGCGAGCCTCGGCGCGCCGTCGTTGCGTACGAAACTTTGGAAAACGTTGCTGTACATAAAGAACGGAGCAAAGCACAATATGATTTGAACGTACGTGTTGCTGTAATCGAGTGTGTCGCCCTCTGCGCCCAAAAGCATTGCGACGGGACGAGAGGCAAATATGCCCAAAAGCAAGAATATCACCGCAAAAATCGCGACTATAAGCACCGTATGAGTGAAAACTTTGTTGGCTTCGTCGTCGTTTTTCGCGCCCTTGTGTATGGCAAATTTCGTGCCTCCGCCAACGGCAAACATCATTCCGATAGAAAAGACGATATTGAAAGACGGACTCGACAGATTGAGCGCCGCAAGCCCCGTTTGACCCATTTTGAGAGATATGAAAAACGTGTCCGCCAAAATGTAGCAACTGAGTCCTATCATTGCTATGACGTTTGCGGATACATATTTTGCAAATTCCTTCAAAGTGCTTGAGTCCTTGACTTTTTCCATATGCGCTGTACCGTTTTTCTTTTCTCCAACAAAAAAGCGCCACGCTTTCGTGTCTTCAAAAAGGCCTAACGACACGACGCTGACGCGCTCACCCGGCGATGAGGTTATGTTATATTCGATTGATTGAATTATATAAGAACGAAAGGGGATTGTCAAACGAATATCGATCGCATAATAAAGAATTAAAACGAAAGGCAGACCTAATAAAGGGAAGGCAGAGAAGAGTAAAAATCGCGTAAGAAAACGACGTAAAAAAGAGAACGGCGATTGCCGTTCTCGTGCGTTTTGTGTCGGTGATATGAGAAGTGTAAGAAATTAGCCTTTGTGCCTATGTCCGTAATGCGCGCAAGGGATCAGTCCTCATCTTCTTCGTCTTGGTCATCGTCGGAATCGTTGCCGTTTATATTGACGGTGAGTACGGGCGTTTTCTTCTTGGCAACGGCGGCTTTTATCGGCTCAGCGACGATATAGTAGGCGGGGATGACGCAGAACAGCGCCCAGTAAGGATGCCACATACCCCATTGACAACCGAGGAGCAGATATACCGCCGTGACGATGAAAACGATGGGGAAGTTGGAGGGATTGCGCTTTGCGATCGTATCGAATATGCCGCCTGCGATCAACGGAAGAAAGAACAGCAACCAACCCGGATGCCACAAGTCGCAGAGAAAACCTATGAGCAAATACGCAATCGTACTGAGCAAAAACGTCACTCCGAATACGATGTTCGAAGCAAGAGCGATTTTCTTTGACTTTTGATTGTCAAAGGTGATATGACCGTTTTTGATATGCACCGCGCTTCCGTTTTCGACGTATTCGCCCTCGTCTACGTCCTTTCCGTTTATCGTGGTTTTTTTGCCGTCCTCGATATGTATCGTGCCTACGACTTTGTTGACGAGTTTTGCGATTCCGCCGCTGATATGCACGTCCGAACCGTCTTTGTCGTGGACGTGAATGCCCGTTTCGTCGATATGCACGCGATCGCCTTTTGCGGCGAAATCGGCACTTGAAAATGCGTTTTCGTCATTATTAACGGTCGATTGTGCGCTTCGTGCGAATTCGTCATCTTGTGTGGGCGCATCGTTTTCTTCTTGATTGTCGCTTGCTTTTGAGGGTGAATAATTCAAAAGTTCGTCAAGGCTTACGCCGTAAAGTTTTGCAAGGGCGATAAGATTGTCCGTGTCGGGGGAACTTTCCGATCTCTCCCATTTCGATATTGCCTGACGGGATACGTTGAGTTTGTCCGCAAGTTCGTCTTGCGAGTAGCCGTGTTGTTTTCTCAGTTCGTATAATCTGTTTGCGGTTGTAATGTCCATATTGAAACCTCGCTTGTTTTTGTGCTTCAATTGTCGCAGACGAGGGGCGGTTGCCGCCACCCATTCTGATTGTCAATTGCGCAACTTTTGGTTGCATTTTGCAAAAAAACGCGTATTTTGACTGTTTTTATCGAATTTTGAAGATTATTGTAAGAGCGCGGTCGCAAAGCACGCTATCGATTTCGAGTCGCCCAAGTCGCCCACTTGCTCGTTGGTAGTGGCGGTGATTCCGATTCTTTCGCAGGGTATTTTCAACGCTTTGGACATATTGTTGCGCATTTGGTCGATATAGGGCGCAAGCATGGGGCGCTCGGCTATTATCGCAACGGTGACGTTTTTGAGTTCGAGCCCTTTCGAAGTCGCTCTCTTCAACACGACGTCTAGCAGGTCGAGGCTGTTTGCGTCGTCGTAGCGAGAGTCGTCGACGGGGAAGAGATGTCCGATATCCTTTTCGCCGATTGCGGAAAGTATCGCGTCCATAAGCGCGTGCACCGCAACGTCGCCGTCACTGTGCGCTACGAAGGAAAACTCGCAAGGTACGAGCGTGCCCATAAGTTTGATTCCGCTGCCTTGCTTGAAACGGTGTATGTCGTAGCCGATTCCGCAAAGAGGAGAGCGCAAATCCGCTTTGGTGGTGATTTTGATATTCTTAGGGTCGCCCTCGATGATTCTCACGTCACAAGCGGCGTGTTTTTGAATCACCGCTATATCGTCGAGATATTCGCCGTCGCATTTGGCGTAGGCTTTGACCACGATATCCTTTCTCGCGCATACGGGGGTCTGAACTTTGCGATAGTCCGTTCTGTCCACGGGGTCTACGCCGAACTTTATGCAAACGAGCGAATCGGTGAGCGGAAGAAGAGGAAGCGCGACGCCGCTCTCGATTGCGCCCGCAATCACGCTGTTTACGAGCGCAGTGGTGAGGAAGGGACGCGCGCCGTCGTGAATCATCACGTAGTCGCAGTCGTCCTCGATTGCGTTGAGCCCGTGCTTTACCGTTTGGGTGCGCGTGGGGCCTCCGGTCGTGAGCGCGACGCGATTGTCCTCGATATGCGCGTTTTCAAGCGCGTTGAGCAATTCGTCGCTGTAAGAGGGGTGGATTGCCACTATGATTTTGGATACTTGCTCGAATTGCAAGAAGGGTTTGATTGCTTCGACCACGACGCACGAGTCTTTGCAAGGCGCGAAAAGTTTGTTTTCCGCACCGTATCTTTGAGACGTGCCGCCTGCGGTTATGATGACGTTGATTTTCATGGCATACCTGTAGTTTGTATGAATGTTTTGTTTTGGGGTGTGGGCAGAGTCCACCCATAATTATTAATTTTTAATTATTAATTAAACGATACATCGTTTCGGCGCTTTGCTTGGTCTGACGCTCGTCGGTGCTTAACACCTCGAAACTCATTGAATTGTTGCCGAAAGTGACGGTGACTATATCCCCGATTTTCACTTCTTTGGCAGGCTTGACTACTTTGCCGTTGATTTCGATGCGTCCGCCGTCGCACGCTTCCTGCGCAACCGAGCGGCGTTTGATAACTCTTGATACTTTCAAAAATTTGTCTATTCTCATAAAAAATATTATAAGAAAAACGCGCGTTTAAATCAAGAGGAAACATATATAAAAATACTCAAAATTTATTAAAATTATATACGCGCGACGCTTGACAGCCTTGATTTTTCAATATATAATAGAAAACTGCGCAATAATGCGAATTCCTACCCCTAAAACGCTGTGTTTTTGGGGGTAGGGGGTTATAAATACGTTATGTGGATATGGCGATTCGCACGAAAAGCGCAGATTTTGAAAAAAAATTTCAGGCAAGAAAAAAAATTTTTTCGGGAGAGTTTGAAATTTTTTGAAAAGTCTCAAATTCGGCAATTTTTTTAAGGAGTGAATATATGTCCCAAAGAATTCACAATCAAATGTACGGAACGACGGAAAGACGCGATTTTTCGCAAATCAAAGACGTCCTTCCCATTCCGTATCTCATTGAGGTGCAAAAGAATTCCTACGCAAATTTCATTGACGCCGGCATCACGGAAGTGTTCAAAGATTATTCTCCGATCGTTGACTTCTCCGGCAGATTGAAACTCGAGTTTTTGTCGCACAGATTCGACGGCGAACCCAAGTACACCGTCAAAGAGTGCAAAGACCGCGACACTACGTATGCTATTCCTCTCAAGGTGAAGGCTCGCCTCACCAACAACGAAACGGGCGAAGTGGTTGAACAAGAAGTGTTCATGGGCGATTTCCCGCTTATGACGGACTCAGGTTCTTTCGTCATCAACGGTGCGGAGCGCGTCATCGTATCCCAACTTGTCAGAAGCCCCGGCGTGTACAACGACAAAGTGCTCGACAAGAACGGCGTACCTCGCTATGCGACCACCGTCATCCCCAACAGAGGCGCTTGGCTCGAGTATGAACAGGACTCCAACGAAGTGCAATGGGTGCACGTGGACAGAACGAGAAAAATCACCGCGACCACGCTTTTGAGAGCGCTCGGCTACGGTACGGACGAGCAAATCATCGACTTGTTCGGCGGCGACGAGATGATCGTCAAAACCTGCGAAAAGGACGCTCAATGCAAGAGCGAAGAACAAGGCAAAATCGATTTGTTCCGTCGTTTGCGTCCGGGTGAAGTTCCCACCGTCGAAGGTGCGAACATCCTCATTCACAACACGTTCTACGATTATAAGCGTTACGACTTGGCAAAGGTCGGCCGCTACAAATACAACAAGAAACTCGCACTTGCAACGCGTATTGCCGGTTATAAACTCGCAGAGGACGTCGTGAGCAACGTGACGGGTGAAATCCTCGCTCAAAAAGGCGAAGTCGTCGACGAGGCAAAGGGTAGAGAAATCCAAAACAACGCCGTCAACGTGGTCTGGCTCGCATACACCGATCAGGACGGAAAAGAAAAGAAGTTCAAAGTCATCGGCAACAACACCGTTGACCTCGACGCTTTCGTGGATTGCAACCCGAGAGAATTGGGTATCACCGAAAAGGTTTACTATCCCAACCTCAAAGCCCTTATGGACGAATTCGGAGCAAACAAGGACGAATTGCTTCTCGCTATCCGTTCCTCCGTGGATGAGCTCGTGTACAAGCACATCACGCTTGACGATATCGTGGCTATCGAGGACTACAACCTCGGCTTGCGTTACGGATTCGGTACCTGCGACGATATCGACCACCTTGCAAACCGCCGCGTTCGCGCAGTGGGCGAATTGCTCCAAAATCAATTCCGTATCGGAATCTCACGCCTTGAAAGAGTCATCAAAGAGAGAATGG
>JBNMJA010000011.1:0-23846 GCA_050873585.1 Bacillota bacterium
GTTCGCTTGTTTTCGTCGTGTGTGAGCCTTGTGTGCGCAGTACCGTCCGACTGCGCCGTTTTGTTGGCCACTGCCTGGCGCACAAAGGACGGTGGCATAATGAGAGAATTGTCCTCATCTATGCAAGTGCCGATTGTCTCCTCCGCGAACGACGGTTACTTTTGTAGAGAATTGCCCCTAGCTGAGTGGTGGGAGAAATACCGGCGTGGTCCGGAAAGAGGGGGTACATCTAATTCGGGTGCTAAACGTTCACTATTGTAGAGGAAGAATAAAACACGTGAGGAAAGGGGGAATTTTTAATCTAATAAATGGTATTTTCATATTCGCGGTAGAAAGATTAAAAAAGCGATATATAAAAAGAAGGCACGCAAGGGCGTGCCTTCTGTAAGCATATCGCTTTTTTAATCTGCGTCGAGCGCATCCAATCTGATTTGTTTTTTCTCCTCTTTCGTGAGTTTTCTGCCGCTTGCGATTTGTTTGCTGTCGCCGTGTTTGACGAAGAACATCAGCACGATTGCGATGACGATGCAGATTGCGCTGTAGAGGAAGAGGAATTTGTTTCCGCCTGTGTCCATAATTGCGCCGCCGATAGCGGGGGTGATTGCTTGTGCGGACATAGTTGCCATATAGTAGTAGCCGGTGTATTGCCCCACCGTTTCTGCAGTCGAGAGTTCGGTGACCATCGGGAACGTGTTGACGTTTGCGATGATAAGACCGAAGCCTGCGATGAGGTAGAAGAGTGCAAACAGCACTGCTTTGAGCGAGGTGTCATATCCGGGACGCAGGGCGGCGAAGATAAGGATAAATGAAATCACAGCCATACCGAAGCCGATGATAATCGATTTTCTTCTTCCAATTTTTGCAGCCATATACCCAACGGGGATGAAAGCGATTGCGCTTATGCCCATGGACACGCCGGAGATAATCGAAGCGATACCCGCAGAGAGGTTGAGTGCCTTGGTTGTATAGACGGAAAGGTTGGACGATACGGCATTGTATCCCATAAACCACATAAAGATTGATGCGAGGATGAGAATGAACGATTTGAGTCTGCCTTTTTCGAGATCGCTCTTTGCGCCCCACCATTCTTTGGGTGATTGACGTTTTTTCTTGGCGTTTTCAACGACTTGCTTTGCAAAATCGAGAGTTTCGGGAGCGACTTCTTCTTTTGAAGCGGCATCGTTGACGATTTCTTGAGTTTCGCCGTCGGGCTTGCTGTCGAGGTTATACTCGGCGTCGCCCTCGTGAATGAGTTCTTCTGCGAATCTTTCCGCTTCGGGGTTCTCACCTTCGGCAAAGTCGTCGATCTCGTATTCTTTGCAGATTTCCTGGCATTTTGCAACCATCTTGCGCTCGTTGACAAGAGCGAGGAATCCGGCAAGAAGCAAGAGCATACCTGCCGCAACCGAACCGAAGATGATGACGTAATTGTAAAGATTCGTTCCGAACAGCACGACCGTATATATCAAGAATGCGATTGCGCCGCCGATACCGCCGCAAAGGTTGATGATTGCGTTTGCTTGCGAGCGGAGTGGCTTGGGCGTGACGTCCGGCATGAGCGCGACTGCAGGGGAGCGGAACGTTGCCATTGCGATAAGCACCAAAAGAAGGATGACCATATACACCACGAGGCTCTTTACGCCGTAGAAGCCATTGTAGTTTTCGCTGCCGTGGCCGCCTTCGATGCTTGCTTGTCTGATGAGGTAGGATTTGTACGAGTTCATACCCGAAGCAACGTACGTTTTGTAATTGCCGTTGCTGTCAAGCATTTCTTGGTAAGTCTTGCCGGTGTCGGGGCAAACCGCAGTCAAATCCGTGATTTCGGTATCTCCGTCCGGATAATAATACGTAGTTTTGCCCAGCATATTGAGCACGGCTTTCTTTGAAGTGAGTTTGCCGTAATAGCGTATCGAAGTGAAGAATTCTCTCGTTTTTGCTCTGTCGGTTTTGTAGTTATAACCGTTCATTGCAAGATAGTCGAGGTCGCACAAGTCGTTTGCACTGACGGATTTATAAAGTTGTTTGGTTTGCGGATTTTCTTTTACGCTGACTGCGTAGTCGAACCAATCTCCAAGCAAATCTTCCATATATGCGTCGTCGTCAAGGCGCATTTCGACTTCGGTTTTGATGTAATCGTTGGATTGTTTTTGCTGATTGATCGTGACCAGAGGCACAAAAATCATAAGCGCAACGGAAGCCACCGTGCCGATTACGATAAACGGAGTACGGCGCCCCCATTTTTTGACGAGTTTGCCGTGAGCGTTGTCCGAGAGTTTGCCAAAGAGCGGCAACATAAACAGCGACAAGAGGTTGTCAAGACCCATAATGAGTCCGCGCGCCCAACTCGGCAAGCCGTAAGCGTTGTCGATAAGGAGGGGAACGACGAAGTCGTACGCTGTCCAGAACAGCATAATAATCGCAAATGCGAAACCGACCTTAAAGGTCTGCGGATAGTCGAGCTTGAGAGGCGGTCTGCCTTTCTCGTCGAGCACTGGTGCCGGTTTTTCCTTTTTACTCATAATTTACTCCTATTCGAGAATATCCATAAAATACGCGTACGCACGCGCACGATAATACAGATAAATATATTATAATGTAAAAATGTCGGATTGTAAATACTCAATATGAGGCAAACGTGTAAATTTTTTGTAAAAAGCACGGTTGCTTTTAGAGATTTACAACCTTATAAATCCGTAGCAAAGCGTACCCGCGACTGCGGAAATGAGAATAATCACGATAGGTTGCAAAGATTTGCCTTTTATTTTCACAAGCGATACGCAAAGCAGAAACACGAAAAGGCAAGTCCCGATAACGTCAAATTCGATAGGATCGTGCGAAAGCACGCTTGAAATTCCGAAGAGAGTTGACAACACGAATCCGACGAAAACCGCCAGCAGCAACCCCGTCACCGTAGAGCGTACGTACGTGAAAACGCCTTGCACCGCAGGCTTTTTAATGAAGTTTGAAAACGCCATAGCAATCAGCGTGATGATGACCAAAGAGGGGAGCACCACGCCGAAAGTTGCGCAAATCGCGCCGAGTATGCTTTCGCCCACTCCTGCCGATTGTAGCACCGACACGCCCGTGTACGTTGCGATATTGACTGCAAACGGTCCGGGTGTGCTTTCGGAAATCGCGATAAAAGATTGCACTTCTTCGATGGTGAGCCAGCCCTTTTCCACGACTTCCTGACTAATCATCGGAATCATTGCCTGACCCCCTCCGATCGTGAAAAGACCTATTTTGAAAAACGTCCAGAAGAGTTGCAGATATATCATTTTCTCTTGCCCTCCTCGCTTACGGCGGACGTTTTCGCAAACGACGAGTTTGAAGTGTCAATTGCGCTAACAATGGCTTTATCGTCGCGTTTTGACAACGTAAAGTCCGTTTCCCGTATATATTCGTTTTTTTCGAGAGTGCGGCCTATGCGTTCGTTATAGTATTCGGGAGTGCCTACGGCATGAAGAATTTTCTTGACGTAAATCTGCCTCAAACCGAGCGCCGCGATTGCGACAACCATGCTTGAAAGAATGATATAAATCACTCTTACGTCCGTGAGCAACACGAGCAAAAACGACGCCGTCATCAAAAGATACGACAATACGTTTTTTCGAATATCTTTGAAAAACGTAAACACTGCTTTTGCGATAAGCACAAGAACGCCGACTCTGATACTTCTGAAAAAGTAGCCTGCCCACACGTTGTCTTTTACGAGTTCTATAATATAACTTATCCCGACGATGACGATGAGCGAGGGTATAATCACGCCGAGAGTCGCAACTATGCCGCCGAACACGCCGCATCTTTTCACGCCTATGTAAGTCGCAGTGTTTATCGCAATCGGGCCGGGCGTGCTTTCTGCGATTGCAAACACGTCCGCAAGTTCGCCGTGAGTTATCCACTTTTGTTTTTTCACGACTTCCGCTTCTATGAGCGAGAGCATCGCGTATCCCCCGCCAAAGGAAAACAGACCTATTTTGAAAAATATGCCGAACAACTTCAAAAGTTCTGTGATGTACTGTTTTTTGCTTTTCTTTTCCATAATATCGCATAAAAATTATATCACTGCCGTACTGCGTTGTAAAGTGCGCTCAAACCATTGCCCAAACCGTTAAATGCGTGCTAAAATATAAACATGGTAATCTGTGGATACGAAAAATTTTCAATGGTGGATTTTGACGGCAAAATCGCTTGCACTGTCTTTACGGGCGGATGCAATTTCCGTTGTCCGTTCTGTCACAACGCACCGCTCGTGGTGGGCAACCTCAATTCGCAACGCATAGACGAAGCGGAGGTTTTCGGCTATCTTCAAAAGCGCAAAGGACTCGTCGATGCGGTCTGCGTGACGGGCGGCGAACCGACTCTTCAACCCGACTTGTGCGATTTTTTGGCAAAAGTTCGAGATATGGGCTACGCCACAAAACTAGACACCAACGGACTTCGCCCCGACGTCCTCGAAGAAGTGTTAAACAAAAAACTCGTCGATTTCGTTGCAATGGACGTCAAAAACAGTCCCGAAAAGTACGCCATCACCGTCGGCGTTGAGAGCGTCGATATGGGCAAAATCCTCAAAAGTATGCAATTGCTCAAGGACAGCGGCGTAGATTACGAGTTTCGCACCACGATAATCAAAGAGTTCCACACCGCCGAGGATATGCAAAAGATTGCATATCTCGTCTCCGGCGCCCCCCGCTATTTCATGCAAAAATACAACGATAACGACGGTTGCATTGCCCACGGCTATACTCCCGTCGACAAAGCTATTGCCGAGAGTTACAAGTCTTATTTTGAAGAGAAGGTCGGGGTTGTTTCCCTTCGCGGCTACAAATAAAACTGCGCTATTTGGCGAATAACTGTGTCAACGCCTTTTTGCTCACCCGTCACGTACGATTTAGTACGTTGGGCGGATTCGCAAAAAGGCGTTTCCTTGTTCTTCATCCAAATATCGCAGTTTTATGCTCGATAATATATGGCTTTTATCATCTCAATATTGCGGTTGAGAATAATAAAATAATGCGATGTCTACTCCTCGTTATGCATCTATTTGGCGCAGTTTTACAAAAGGCTATGGCAAGCGAATAACTTCGTCAGCGCACCTCGTCCGTCAATTCACGTACGCTCAGTACGTTAGGATTGCCGTTCGAGGTGCGTTTCCTTGTTCTTTATCCAAATATCGCAGTTTTAATTTTACTAACGTGCCTTTTCGTGCGCTTGTCAGCCTCGGTTTTGTGTCGTTTTTATATTTCACGCGAGAAAACGGAGTTAATCATTTAAACATTGCCGTTTTTATATTGGCAAAGCCTTGTTTTGCTTTGCAAAGAGGGCACTCGTCCCAAGCCTCTTTCGAGGTGGATTCGTATCCGCAACCTGCGCAGCGCCAAGTCACTGCTTTTTCTTTTTTGTACAGAGTGCCGTCTTTGAGTTGCTTGTGCAAGTCCTCAAAGGTTTTCTTGTGCTGTTTTTCAACGTCCGCAAGCATTTTGAAAGTGTTTGCAATGTCCTCGAATCCTTCCGAACGCGCGGTTTTTTCAAAGGATTTGTAAAGTTTGATTTCCGTTTCGTGATCTTCTGCGGCAAGGGCGAAGTTTTCGGTCAGATCCCACTTTTCTTTGAATGGATAGCCCGCGTTGATTTCGATATTGTCGATTTGGGTTTTGCTTGCTTGCTGAATGAGCGTATAAAGAAGTCTTGCGTGGTTGAATTCGTTGTACACGATTTTGTCCACGACTTCCGCGAGGGCGTTGTAGCCCTGATTGCGTGCGCCGTACTCGATAAACTGATATCTGACGTACGATTGCGTTTCGCCGACGTATGCTCGTGCAAGGTTTTGATAAGTTTTGCTGTCTTGAAGTTTCATATGCTTCTCCTTTTATTGTTTTTTAGAATTATTGCGAATTTGCGATTTTTTTATTCCGAGAAAAGAACAAAACCTCACAAAAATGATTTCCGCATCAAAGTTTCGCAAAAGACTTTTAATAACGGCGAGGAAGTGGTATCATCAATGCAGAAGTAAAACTGTCGCAGCCGAGTTGCACGAAAAACACGAACGATTTGCGCAAACACACACGATTTGTGAGCGTACACGACGACTTGTGAAAAGCACTTGCAGAGAGTTGTGTAAATGAACATTTGTATGCAATACAAGCGATTTGTGCGAATGTGCGGCGGCGTTGCATAAGGAGTTATATATATGAGCGATTGTACTCACGATTGCGGTTCTTGCTCGAAGGACTGCGGTTCAAGAATCACGTTTGAAAAGCAAAATCCGCTTTCCAACGTCAAAAAAGTTATAGGCATCGTCAGCGGAAAGGGCGGCGTCGGCAAATCGTTGGTCACGTCATTGCTTGCCGTAGGCAAGCAAAGGGAAGGCAAAAACGTTGCGATTCTCGACGCGGACATAACGGGGCCGTCCATTCCGCGTGCGTTCGGAATCAGAGGAACGGTTGAGGGAGACGCAAACGGAATATATCCGAGACAAAGCAATTCGGGTGTGAAAATCGTTTCGTCAAATCTTCTCCTTGACGACGAAACCGATCCCGTGATCTGGAGAGGTCCTGTCATCGCAGGTATGGTCAAACAGTTCTGGACGGACGTGATCTGGGACGACGTGGACTTTATGTTTGTGGATATGCCTCCGGGAACGGGCGACGTGCCCCTCACGGTGTTTCAATCAATCAAACTCGACGGCATCATCATCGTCACTTCGCCGCAAGACCTCGTGTCGATGATCGTCGAGAAAGCAGTGAAGATGGCAAACAAAATGAATATCCGCATTTACGGCGTGGTTGAAAATATGAGTTATATCGTATGTCCCGATTGCGGAAAGCATATCGAGATTTTCGGCTCGGGCAAAGTGGACAAAGTGGCAAAAGATTTCAACCTCAAAGTGCTCGGAAAACTGCCGATGGATC
Source organism: Bacillota bacterium (assembly GCA_050873585.1). Lineage (GTDB taxonomy): Bacteria > Bacillota > Clostridia > Christensenellales > CAG-917 > CAG-475. The sequence goes on from JBNMJA010000011.1 coordinate 6,912, forward strand.
AGCGCGTAGCGTTTGCCGTCGACAACGGTGACGTCGAGATTTTGAGCACGGACGGACTTCAAGCCGCTCTCGACGAAATCGAAAAGTAATTGCACAAACGGCACTTTATCTATGTAAAACACACGGAAAAAGTGCCGTTTTATAATATCAATTGGTAATAAACGATTGACGGATAAGGGCGGAGTTTCGCTGAAAACAGAGCAAAATCCTGCCGAAGAAGCGTATAGAGAATGTAAAAAACAAGGCTTGCGCCCTCAAAAATTCAAGTATAAAATCAGCCCGAAAAGGCGAGAAAAAGCGTATGAGTTTTTACGATATCGTATACGAACAGGTGAAGAAAATCCCGAGCGGAAAGGTGGCAACATACGGACAGATCGCGTGTCTTTGCGGCTCGCCGCGCGCCTCGAGAGCGGTGGGATACGCGCTGCATTTCAATCCCGATCCCGAGCATATCCCGTGCTTTCGAGTGGTCAATCGCTTTGGAAAATGCGCCCCTGCATTTGCCTTCGGAGGAGCGGACGTTCAGGCAAATCTGCTTCGTGCGGACGGCGTTGAAGTGGACGAAAACGGCTACGTTGACCTTGAAAAATATCAGTGGATTGGGTGTTGAACCGGCAGAAAGGCTTGTCAAAACGCCTTGGGAAAGGTGTCAAAACGCCTTGAGAAAGGTGTCAAAACGTCTAAAAACAGGTGCTGAAATGCAAGAATCTCCACTCAAAAATCAGGTCGTTTTTGTTGAAACGAATGCGTCGTGAATCGCCTAAGATGCGGTGAAAGACCGAAAAGGCGGCAAAATCCATATCATAAATTCGATATTTATATCAAAAATCCGCACTGGAAATTGCAAAAAACACGCAAAAAACCGCAAAAAAACCGTCGTTTTCCGACGGTTTTTATTGAAAATTTACAAACGAATTTTTCCCCGCTGAAAAATTGCGCTTCATTAAGGCATCTGCGGTTTTCATATGATTTTTCGAGCCCGATTATTTGACCAAATTTTCCATATAGGAAAGGTAGGCTTCCGCCTTTTGTGTGGCGGCGGATTCGGTCGGAGCGCTCGTTGCGACGTAGAATTTGAGTTTGGGCTCTGTGCCGCTTGGACGGACGCAAATCCAGTCGCCGTTTTCAAGATGAAGTTTGAAAGCGTTGGTCTTGGGCAACTCGATGTCTACAACCTTGCCGTCCGCATAAGTCTTTTTGCGAGTTACGAAGTCGCTTTGAGCAAGCACTCTCGTGCCTGCGATTTCGGCGAAGGACGAGGAACGGATTTGAGTCATGATATCCGCCATTTTTTGCATTCCGTCAAGTCCGCCGAAAGTGATGGAGCGTGCTTTTTCGACGTAGTAACCGAATTGCTTGTAAAGGTCTTGCAACACGTCGTATACGCGCTTGCCGACGGAGTCGAAATAACAAACCATCTCGGCAAACATCATGCTTGCGACGACTGCGTCTTTATCTCTTGCGTGTGTGCCTACGAGCGAGCCGTAACTCTCCTCGAAACCGAACAGATAGGTGTACTCGCCGCTTTGCTCCCATTCCTTGATTTTTTCGCCGATGAATTTGAAGCCCGTGAGCACGTCGAAGGTCGTCACGCCGTAACTCGTGGCAAGAGCGCGTGCAAGTTCGGTGGTGACGATGGTTTTGACCAGCGCACCGTTTGAGGGCATGGTGCCCGTTTCTTTTTTGCGAAGGAATATGTAATTTGCAAGAAGTACGCCGATTTGATTGCCGTTGAGAAGGACGAATTTGCCCTCGTCGTTGCGGATTGCAATGCCCATTCTGTCTGCGTCGGGGTCTGTGCCTATGACCACGTCGCTGCCGATTTTGTCTGCAAGTTCGACGCCCAGGCGCAACGTGTCCGCCTCTTCGGGATTGGGCACTCGGACGGTGGAAAACTCCGTGTCGGGCCACGCTTGCTCTTTGACGACGTTGACGGTGATGCCCATTCTCGAGAGAATTCTCGTGACGGGAACGTAGCCGCTGCCGTGGACGGGAGTATAGACGATTTTGACGTTTTTGCCGAACTTTTCAACCGCTTCCGGAGAGAGGGAAAGTTTGCTTATCGTGTCGAAATAGGCGTTGTCGACGCTGTCGCCGATGACGGTGATATGCGGATGAACTTTAACGCTGTCAAGCCCTTTGATATTGTCCGCCGTGAGATTGACCGACGCTTCTTTTATGCCAAAATACGGGGTTTTGTCGATAAATTCGACCACTTTATCCGTCGATTCGGGCGACATCTGCGCTCCGTCCTCGCCGTAGACTTTGTATCCGTTGTAGATTTTTGGGTTGTGCGAGGCGGTGATCATGACGCCTGCGATCGCGCCGAGGTGACGTATTGCGAAAGAGCACATAGGCACGGGGTGAACGGTGTTGAAAAGATATGCGTTTATGCCGCTATGGGCAAGCACCTTTGCAACCCTGATTGCAAACTCGCTCGAATATCTGCGGGTGTCGTAGGAGATGACCACGCCGCGATTCATCGCTTCTTTGCCAAGCGTCTTTATGTAGCGGGCAAGCCCTTGAGTGACTCGTTTGACGGTGAACACGTTCATACGATTCGTGCCTAAATCCAGCACTCCGCGCATACCTGCCGTGCCGAACTGCAAGGGACAGAAAAACATTTCTTTTTTCTCGTCCTCCGAAAGAGAGGCAAGACGGGCTTTTTCTTCCCTGGTGAGTTCGTCGCTTTGAAGCCATTGCGAATAATTCTGATTGTAATCCATAATCGTCGCTCCTTGGTTGATGTATAAATTATACCGCCTCTATTGCGCGTCTGTCAACGGTGACGTTTTGCTTCCTCGCAAAATTATGCGTTTTTGCGGTGAATAACTGTCGGTGCGTATGAGTACGGATTTTTCGAGTTTGCCGTCTTTGTAATAGTCGAGATAGCCTTGGGATTTCAAACCCTCTTTGCCGTAGGTGTCTATGCTTTCTTTGCCGATTTCGAGCGTGTCGTCGTCTCGGTATTCCGTATCGAAAGGTATCGTGCAGACCGTCATCGACCTGCGTTTTATCTCGAATTTGTCTACGCCGTAGATTTCTGCGCGAACGTACTTGCCGTTGGTACTCATACGAACGGTGACGGGAGAAGAGAGCGTGTTGACAAAACGCAGATCGCTTGCGCTCGATACCATTGCGTCAAAGGACGGCGCGACGTAACTTACGGGAAGAGAATGCGCTCTGACGCAAGTTATTGCGAGATTCGCAAGCAAAGCGCAGTTGTACAGAGTGCTCGATACCTGACATACGCCGCCGCCTACGCCCTCGACGAAATCGCCGTCCTGAATCACGTACGCCGTTTTGAAGCCGTTCTCGACGGTGCGCCGCCCCACCAGGTCGTTGAAGGAAAACTCGTCCTCGGGATAAAGCACGAGTCCGTCTATTTTGCGCGCGGCAAGCGCGATATTGTCCTTTCTGTTTTGTTTGCTGTCACCGTAATAGGTGGAAAAATGCGCTATGAGGCGATACGCCTCGCTCTCCTCGTCTACGGCGAATACCCTTTGGGACATTGCGAATCCTCCATGCATGATTGACACCGTAAGCGCGAAAAACAGCACGATACATGCCAACGCGCGGTTGATTGTCGTTCTTCTCATACCTATATTATGCGTAACTGAAAAAAAACGAGTCGAATTTTCTCGATTTTGTGTCCGTAATAGTTGTCGAATGTTTTTTATATAGTGTATACTGATGCGCAGAGAGAGAATAAAATGAATACTTTAATTTTGGTTTTGTCGTTGGTTGCCGGCATCGTCGGCACGGGACTCGGCGGTGTTATTGGCGTGTTGCTCAAAAACAGAGGCAACAAAATTATGGGCAGAGTTCTGAGTTTTGCAGGTGGCGTCATGGTTGGCGTCGTCACTTTCGAGATGCTTCCCGAAGCGGTTGCTTATTCAAAAATCGAAAATTCAATCGAACAGTCGGGTATCCTCATCGCCGTTTCCGCACTCGTGGTCGGTATGCTCGTCATTTTCGGGCTGAATAAACTGCTCGACGTCATAGAAAATATGCGCGAAACCCATAGAAGTATCGAGGAATTGCACCACGAAACGAAAGTTATCGAGGCAAACGACGCTCTTATCGCCGACGGTGAGGGCACCGTAAAAAAACAAGAGGTCGATAAAAAATCCTTGCTGAAAGCAGGAATTATCATGCTTTTGGCAATCGCTCTTCACAATCTGCCCGAAGGTATGGCTATCGGCGCAACCGGCGCAAGCGATACCCAGACCGGCGTTTTGATCGCTATAATCATTGCGGTGCACAATATCCCCGAGGGGATGGCTATTTCCGCTCCGCTCGCAAGCGGCGGCGTGAAAGGTTGGAAAACCGTTCTGCTCACGGCGCTGGCCGGCGCGGCTACCGTGCTCGGCGCGGTGATCGGTCTTGCGGTGGGCGGCATCAGCAAACTTGCAAGCGGTATCTGTATGGGGCTTGCCGGAGGCGCAATGCTATACGTAACGTTTTGCGAAATCTTGCCGCAATCTATCCTTATGGAAGAAGGCAGAGTGCCTGCCGTCAGTATGCTCGTGGGCATAATCTGCTCGATGGTGTTCGTTTTTGCGTTTTAAGAAAAATTTATTGCTAAAAATCGACCGCTCGGCGCGAAAGTCGTGGTACAATTCGGTTGATGAAAAGCGTGGCAACGAAAAAAGGAATAAAAAATATATGACTTTGCCGTTTGACGTCGAAGTTTTTTCTACGCTGAAATCTTCAAATCTTACCGCAAAAGAGAAAATAAGGGAATCGGGAAAATCCGATTTCGTTATCGTCGCAAGAGAGCAGACGGGCGGAAGAGGAAGATTCGAGCGCAGATTTTTCTCGCCCAAAGATTGCGGCGCGTATTTCAGCGCGGTCGTTGCCCCTAAAGAAAATCAAATCCCTTTTATCACGCCTGTTTGCGCGCTTGCGACAGCGAACGCTATCCGTGAGATATGCGCCAAAGACGCAAAAATCAAGTGGGTAAACGACGTTTACGTCGCGGGTAAAAAGTGCGCGGGGATTCTCTGCGAGGCGGTGGCAAGCGAGAAATCGTCGGTTATCGACAGAATCGTCATAGGAATCGGAATCAACCTCGTCGAGCCCAAGGGCGGATTTGACGAGAGCATAAAAGATAAGGTTTGCGCGGTCGGAGAGGACGTTTGCGACGTTGCTAACCGATTGATTGCAAAGACTATCGACAATATTTGCGCTTATCTTGAAAATTTCGACAAGGCGGCAATCGCAAAAGAGTATAAAGAATCGTCTATGCTTATCGGCAAAAACGTCGTAGTGTGCAGAGTGGGAAAGAGCGACGAAAACGCAATCGTCAGAGATATTGACGGCGAGTGCAGGCTGGTTGTCGAGTGTCAAGGCGGCGGCATCGAACATCTTGACGGCGGAGAGGTGAGCGTAAAATGGTGAAATCTCAAAAATCCGTATCCAAATCCTCATCGAAAGCCGTGAGCAGAACGCTGAGGCTCGTGAGAATCGCGATTTTCGTTGCGTTGATTATCGTGGGCGCGTTCGTGAAATTTCCTATCGGCATCGTGCCTGTGTCCATGCAATTTGCGTTTTGCACGTTTGCGTCGCTCATGCTCGGCGGACTCGATTCCTTTATATGCGTTGCGATTTATATCGTTATGGGGCTTGTCGGCATACCCGTGTTTTCGGCAGGCGGCGGTTTTGCGTACGTGTTGCAACCGACGTTCGGGTATATTCTCGGCTTTCTTATCGCCGCGCCCGTCGGAGGCTTCGTGGCAAGAGGAATCAAGAACGACGCCGTGCTTAAAACGTGGAGGCTATTCCTCGGTGCGCTGTGCTCGCTGGCTATCGTATACACCGTGGGCGTGACGTATATGTACCTTATGCTCAACTTTTACGTCGGCACGGTCATGTCCGCTCAAAAGGCGTGGCTCGTCGGGTGCGCCGTGTTTTTGCCTACCGATACGGGATGGTGTATCGTCGGCTCGCTGCTCACGTACGCCGTGCTTAAAAGATATAATCCGCAAATCACCGTGCCGAAAAACATGCGCTCTGCGCCGTACGTCAGAGAAATCGATTGATTTTCGTGCGTTTTTGCGCTTTTTGCGTATTGTATTCGCGCAATAAATATGCTAAAATATCTTTATAAAATTATTTACGGGAGTAAATTATGCAACACGAAATCACTAAACCTACCGATCTTTTGAATCAAGAAGGCAATATCGCCGAACCCGGCTTTGCCAAAAAGATGCTTTATAACTACAATCGCGAAAATATCACCGCAAAGAAAACTCGTCTTAAAGAGTGGGATTATTACTATATCTCCAACAAAGAGTTCGCGCTTTGCCTCACTATCAGCGATATGGGCTTCATCGGCGCATTGAGTATGTCGGTTATGGACTTCGTGACCCCCGCTCAATTTACGAACTCCGCAGTCTGCTTCTTCCCGATGGGCAAGTTCAATATGCCCCGTACGAGCGAAAAGGGCGACTGCTCCTTCAAAATCGGCAAAGTCGAAATGAAGTTTGAAAACGACGGCGAAAAACGTCATCTTACGGGCGTGTATCCCAACGCGGATAAGTTCGGAACGGACGTCAAGTGGGATATCGTCATCTCCGACGTTCCCGAAGAAAGCATGGTTATCGCAACGCCGTTCAACAAAAAAGGTCATTTCTATTTCAATCAAAAAATCAATTGCATGAGGGCGGAAGGAAGTTTCTTCCTCGGCGATAAAGAGTGTAAATTCGACGGCGCGGACAGCCTTGCGACTCTCGACTGGGGGCGCGGCGTGTGGACGTACGACAATACCTGGTACTGGGGCAGTTTGCAAACGCGCCTCAAAGACGGTTCGACGTTCGGCTGGAATATCGGATACGGATTCGGCGATACGACTGCCGCAAGCGAGGATATGTTCTTCTATAACGGCAAATCGCACAAAATCGGTCGTACGGAGTTTATCATTCCCGGCGACAAAGAGGGCGAGCCTCGCTATATGGAGGATTGGAAATTCGTTTCAGACGACGGTCGCCTCGACTGCACTTTCCATCCGCTCATCGATCGCTACGAACCATTCGATCTCAAAGTCATGTGTATGATCCCTCACCAAGTGTTCGGTTATATATCCGGCAAGTGCGTTCTCGACGACGGTACGGTTATCGAGTTGGAGAATGAACTCGGTTTCGCAGAGAAAGTCCATAATAAGTGGTAAAATGCGATATTCGGAGTGTTCTTCCTCTACAAGAGTGAACGTTTAGAATCTTAAATAGATGCGCCCCCTCTTTCCGGACCACGCCGGTATTTCTCCCACCACCCAAACTGACGTCAATTCTCTGCTAGAGTAATCGTCGTTCGCGGGGGAGACAATCGGCACTCACATAGAAAAGTATCGTTCACTACTTATGCCACTTCGCCTGCGTGGCGCTACGCAACAGAATGCCACGCATTCTCGTACTGAGCATCAAGTTCGGCGCTCATTGGCTCGCCGCCTTGCGGCTCGTGTTCCGTCCTCGAATAGGCACATACCGTTGATGAGTAGACTTCGAATAAGTGAACATTATGTCCGCTCAAAAGAGCGGACGAAAATAAATCAACAGCGCTTTTGCGCTATATCTTCGCCTCAATCGAGGCTTGTAGGTGACGTATGAGTTACAACGGCGAAGGCGTGCACGCGCTCGTGTGCGCAGTGGAGGATTTGACCAACTCCAATCTCATTTTCGTTGACAGAAAACTTAAACCCGTGCTGAAATGTCTGGCGTATTATCCCGAATTTCGCTCGGTGCTTTCAAAGTGTAATCAGGGGTTCGACTACGACCTCGAAAAGAAAAAAGCGTGTGCGAAACTCGGCGACAGCGACGTGTTCAGGCTTCCTAAAAATCCGAAAACGCTCGTCGCGCTCGTGTCCAATATGCTGGTCGAATTCGACGCGGACGGTATGGATATCGTCGGCTTTTCGGCAAAGTATTTTCCCGAAGAGACCAAACAGGCAAGTTTCGAGCAATTTTGCTCGAGAGTGGTCGAGCCGTTCAAACTCGCGCTCGTGTCGCTTGTTGTGGACGGCGTGGAAGATGAACCGCAGGCGATTGAACGCACGGTGGAATTTGCTTCGAGCGGACTGCATCAACAGACGGAATATCTCATAGTCGCAATGTACAATTCGCTTCAGGAAGCGGATATGAGCGAGGAAGAGAGGGCAGAGTTTATGATTATGCTCGAGGGATTTGCCGCCGCTCTCGATACGAGAGATTCGCTTATGATAAAAGCCGTTTGGACGGGGCTCAAAAAGACTTTGAACGCAAAGAAACTTTGCTCGAAAGAAGTTGAAAAAGTGAACGAAGTGCTGCGACTTTATCTCGTCACGAAATGAACTATAATTGCAACAAACGGGTTTTATCTCTCGAAAAATGAAAGATAAAACCCTTATTTTTATAAAAGAGGGAAAATATGAGAACAAAAAGAATCGTTGCGGCGTGCCTTGCGATATGCCTCGTTTGTGCGGCGTGTTTTGCATTTGCGGCGTGCGACAAAAACGAAAAAAACGACAAAGCCATCATCTACGTTACGGCACTTTTCGGAGGCGGCCTTTACGATACCGAAAAGGGGGAGGCGGTTTGGGAACCTTTCAAAACCGAGGTGAACGCAGTCAAGGTTATGAAAGGCGAAATGCCGATGGAGGACCTCGTCACACATTTCAAAAGCGAAATGACCGATATTCTCTCTCTCGTGTCGAAAGCGGTGAGTTATAAGGAAAACACGCTCCTTTGGGATTTGACTCTCGACAACGACGGGAATTCGTACAATCCAAATATCGCGCCCGCAAACGGATTGCCAAAAGACGCTAGCGGCAAGGTTATGGACGTAAGTTACGGCGCGTTCGGAATTTACAAAAACTTCGTGGACAATATCGCCGCAGAGTACGGCGATCGCTATGACGTTATGGTCTACAACCAAGACTGGCGTTTGTCCCCTGCGGTAAGCGCTAAAAGCCTTGAAAAATTTATCAACGACAACGGATACAAAGAAGTCATATTTATGTCGCACAGTATGGGCGCGCCCGTCGTCAATAATTATCTTGCAAGAAGCGAGCAGAACAGACAAAAAGTCAAACTTTATATGGGATTTGCGCCTGCAACGCTCGGCTCGTTCGACGCGCTTGCCGCTATGGCTTGCCCCGACGTGTACGTCAACAACTTCCTCGGCGGTATGGATTTGAGTTCGCTCCCCATTGACGTCAACGCTATCGTCGATAAGGTGGTCAACGGAAAACTCGGAGATTTCTTCCGCAATAACCAAGGGCTTATGTCGCTCGTGCCGTCGTGGCAACTCGTAAGCTCCGATCAGTACGACGAAGAAAATCCCGCTATCACCGTGGACGGAAAGGCGATACAAACCAAAGAAGAACTCTACGATCTCTATAAATCGATGCGCTGGGCAAAATACCTCGTTCCGCGCACGAAACAAGAGATTAAGGACTCCGACGACGGCGCAGACTACGCAAGAGTCGTGGCGCAAAACGGACAGCCGCAGGATAGCGACGGTTATAGACTCAAAGACTTCGCCGCAAATCTCGACGACTACTTCGACGGAATGTTTATCAACGGCAAAATCGCAGGCGAAAGCATACAAAACTCCTATTACTTCCTCGGTACGGGCGGCGCAAAAACCATAACGAATCTCGAACTGACGACGCAAAAGGACGAAGAAGGCAATATCCTTTACGACGACTACGGTTGCGTGAAATACGACTATAAACTGATCACAGCAGGCGGAGCACAAAACAAGTGGGGCGACGGAACCGTGCCGTATTACAGCTCGATCGGCGGAAATACCGCAACGAACGAATACATAACCGCACTCGGCGAGAGGCTCGTCGAATTGCAGGGCGAAAATCACGGTATGGTCGGCGTGGACTGGGATTTGCTCGGACCGTACGTTTTGGATTTGCTTGCAAGATTTGCGTAAAATAAAGAAAAAGTGTGTGAAAACAGGCGACGCGAAAGAAGCGTCGCCTGATTTTTTATTCGGGTGTGGGGTGTAGCCCCACCCATTCTTGCGTGCGAAGCACGCTTCACCAAACAATCGGGCGTGCGGAATTGCGGCAGGATTTTTTGCCCGTGCTTGATTTGAGAGCATACGCACGATTGTGCGGAGTGATTGCGAAAACAAATGCGGCGAAAGGCAATCGCCGAAAGGTTTTCGTTTCTATTTAGGGGATTCCCACGTCGTTTCACTCCTCTGAATGACATAATGGGCGATTGCCGCCACCGCAATGCAGTTTGAGCAATAGGTTGCGCGAAGGGATGTGAAAAACAAGACGATAAAAATGCGCCGAAGGCGCAAAAGCCAAGCAAGGCATCGCACGGAATTGCGGCGTGAGTTATTGTCCGTCTTATTTTGATAGTGAAGATGACTTGCGCGGAGTAATGTGAAAATTTTTCGCAAAAAAAAAGAGCGGCCGAAGAAAATTCGGTCGCTCGTCATATTGCGAAAATTTTCACATGTGCGTCGTCTTATCCTCTCCGATGCCGATCATGCCGTCTACCACGTACTTCTTGCCGTTGGTGTCCGTGACGTAGCCGCTGATCGTGCCGTAGGGAAGAGCGTAGTAGCAAAGCACAGGGATGGGCATATAGAACACTTGCTTGATTTCAAACTTTATGTCAACGATGCCTTTGCCCGCTTCGTCTTTGATATACCACACGTTTGCTTTCTTCTTGCCTTTTTCGTGAGTGAACACGACGGGAGGCATCGGGAAAGATTGGTCGTCAACCCAGATGACGTTTTCGTTGTAACGGTGTTGGTCTACCGATTGATTCCTCGTGAGGTTGAACGCAAAGTATCTCTTGACGCCTTCGTCGTCGATCTGTCCCATGGTGGTGAGCCAGTCGTAGTGGGCGTTGAAGGGGTAGTAACCCTTGTGATCGTCGATGATGCCCACCGAGCGTTCGTTGGCGGTGTATACTTTGCCGTTGAGGGTTATCGTGCCCGACGCTTTGAAAAAGTCCTTTTCGCTGTAAAGCGCGTTTCTGAAAGAGCCGTCTTTGTTTCTTGCAAGGGGCATAACTCCGTTTGCAAGCGGTGAGATGCGTTCGAATCTGACGTCGATGGTGAACTCGCCGTTCTTGCCTTTGGTGAATCCTTTGGCGTGCGCTTTGCCGTTCAGGAAGTCGTTTTCAATGGTGTATTCGCTGTTTTTGGTCTTGCAATAGCATCGATCGTCTACCAGTTGTTTTGCTACGTGCGCTTTCTTTTTGGGCACGAGATTGCGCCAACTGTAGATCTTGTTTTCCTTTTTGTCGTACCATACGAAAATCGAAAAGCCCATCGGACCGGTGTTGTAAACCGCGCTGATAAGGGCGCCTTCGTCCATATGTACTTCAAAGGCTTCCCATTCAACGAGCCTTGACGCTTTCATAAACTCGGGCATTTTGCTGCCGCAGGGCTTTATCGCATCAAGCAAATTGAGATTCTTGAACGGTGCGTCGAACGTGCCGAAATGTACCTTGCCGTTTTCCACGATAGAGTCCGGGGTGGGGGCGGGCATACGCGTCGAACTGATGTATTCGGGTAAATTGCTCATATCTTTTCTCCCTTAATATGATATTCAAATTGTAACACAATAGTTGCGCGCACGCAATACGCTTGCGAAATTTTTTTGCACAAACGTAAGATATTTTTTCAAAAAACCCCACTATTCAGACAAAACGTAAGACAACGACGGGCGGCCGATCGGCGCAACTCGAGAGACGACAATCGATCGCGGCGTGCGGGCGGAGAAAATGCCTCGTAAGTTTGAGAGTTTTTTGAAAGGGCGGTTTCGTTTGTAGGAGTTTTGGCAACAATAAGGACATATTAAGCAAAGGAGATATTTTATGTCATGTAACCCGTTTGAACAAAAACCCGAAAACCTCGATAAGTTGTTTTGCGACTGGAAAACCATGTATCCGCAAAGTTATTCCAAAAACGACGTGAGTCCGTTTTCGAAACTGCGCTGTATTCTCACAAACGGCGCGGAATACGAGGCGGTGTGGTTCTCCCATCAATTCTTCCGTCACTGCGGCGACAACGATTTGAGAAGAGAACTCGCTCTCGTAAGAAAAAGCGAACAGGCACAACAAAAAATCGGCGCGTGTATCAAACCAAAGGACGAAACCGTGCTGGAAACTACCATCGGATACGAGCAACTCGCCGTCGAACTCACCGCGATGCTCGCTATGAGAGAACCCGATAAAAGAGTCAAAGCCGCTCTCGATTTTGCTCTGCTCGAGGACTTCGACCATTTGTACAGATATGCCGATCTCTTGGATATGGAGCACGGAGTGCACGCGGAAAACCTCGTGGGAGATCTCACCGAAATTATGCCTGCGCGTCCGACCATTACCCACCACAGATACCCGATGGACGAGGTTAAAAAGCCCGTGGATTTCAAAAAGGCAAGTCCGATAACCAAACTCGACGTGGCTATAATCACTGCAGCCGAACAGCAAACTATGAACTACTATATGAATCAATGCGGATTCTACGAAACCGACCTCGGAAGAAGGTTGTATCAGGAAATCGCTATGGTCGAAGAACAGCACGTTTCGCAGTACGGCTCGCTTTTGGACGTGAAACAAACTTGGCTGGAAAACTGGCTTAATCACGAATACACCGAGTGCTACGTCTATTACTCTTGCTATAAGGACGAAACGGATAAGCATATCAAAAGAATCTGGGAAAACTGCCTTTTGCAAGAAATCGCACACTTGCACGTGGCGGTAAGATGCCTTGAAAAGTACGGCAAAAAAGAGTGGCAACAAGTCATTCCCGACGGGAACTTCCCGGAACTTCTTGCGTTCAAATCCACAAAGAACTACGTGCGCGACGTCATTGCGAATACGGCATGCAACACCGCGCACAGAGAGGGATACGTTTGCGTCGACGACCTTGACGATTCGGCAGAATTTTTCAAGTATCAAAAGATTGTGAACGCAAACGAAAAGATGACTCCGAGCCACAGCGTTATCGACGCGCATATCGACAAATACGGGGAGGACTATCGCTACGAGGACAGCCCCTCTCCCATCGAATCTCTACGCTCGCGCAAGAAGGATAACACGACTCTCGGAAGAGTGAAGCATTGTAAATAATCGCAATAAACGCACTTTATATGCAAAATATCGCAATCTAAACGGCGCGTTTGTGCGTAATACCGAAAAATCGTTCGCTTGTGCGGGCGATTTTTCGTATCTTGTAAATTGGGTTGAAAAACGAGAGATTGTCTGCTATACTGTCGTAAAGGAGCGTAGTATGCAATTCAACGAAGACTATTTTCAAATCGGGAAAAACGATAATCCCAAAACTATAGAGGAATCGCTCGAAAAAGACGAAAAAATCGTTTGGAGCGGTAAGCCGCAAAAGAAGGCGTTCGTGCTGAACAACGTCTTTAAGATGCTTCCCGTTGCGCTGTTGTGGATTGCGTTCGACTCGTTTTTCATCGCAATGCTGTCCGTCAACTCGGATATGATTCCCACACCCCTAATCGTGTTTTTGTGCGTGTTTTTCGTGTTCCATCTCATGCCCGTATGGATTTGGATTTATAGATGCGCAACCGCCGTGAAACGCCACCGTAACACCGAGTATGCTTTCACCGACAGGCGAATCATCATCAGAAAAGGACTGGTCGCCGTCGATTTCAAGAGCATCGGATACAAGGACGTTGCCGCCGTCAATTTGCGCTACGGCGTCATAGACCGCATTGTCAAAGTCGGCGATATTTATATCACCTCGACAGGCAAAGCCACCGTTCTCGAGGATTTGGAAAATCCCGCTTCCGTCGAACAAATACTTCAGCAACTCGTTCAAACCCCCGACGTATCCTTCACAAGCAACGCAAAAGTTGCTTACGTCAAGTGCAAGTATTGCGGACGGAAGAATAGAGTGGGGGATGGTGGTGCTGGTGGTGTATGCTCCTCCTGCGGCGCACCTTTGGAATAAAACGCACTATTTGGCGAATAACTTTGTCAGAGCCACTCTCGTAAACAGTCACGTACGGCAAGTACGCTCCTGTTTGCAAGAAGGGCTCTTTCTTGTTCTTTATCCAAATATTGCGTTTTATTCCAAAGGTGTGATGCAGGAATGAAAAATGTTCGGAGACGGAACACGAGCCGCAAGGCGGCGAGCCAAGGGAGCGCCGAACTTGACGGATAGTACGAGAATGCGTGGCATTCTGTTGCTTAGCCGCCACGCAGGCGAAGTGGCATAAGTAGAGAACGGCACTCTTCTATGTGAGTGCCGAGTGTGTCCCCACGCGGAGCGGACGCCGTGGATTCCCATTTAAGGGGGAACGGCGGTGGGGGAAACACGTGAGGAAGGGGGAAAATTGCATTTTAAAGTTGTTGTGAGCCTTTTTAGATTAGTTATTTCTCAATTTGTTGAACTTCGCTATGGACTTTTGGGCAGATATCAAATACAATAATATTTGATATATCGTTGACGAGGCAAGGCTGAGGCTTTGTCGGGAATAAGGCAGAGAATAAAATGAGTTTGATTTCAAAAATTGTAAATTTCTTTTCGCATACCTCTCAATCTACGGGGGATGACGTCGGCAATAAGATGGGCGTGACTTCCAAGGCTATGAGAGATACTGCGCGCGAAGCGGCGGCAGAGGGTATAGTGCTTCTCAAAAACGACGGCGTGCTGCCCGTCAAAAGAGAGAATAACGTTGCGGTGTTCGGACGCACGCAAATCAATTGGTTTTGCGTCGGGTACGGCTCGGGCGGCGACGTGAAGGCACCGTATAAGAATACGTTTGCGATTGCGCTCAAAAATCAGGACGATATTAAAATCAACGAGGACGTTCTCGACGTGTACGAGAAGTGGTGCGAAAAGCACGTTCCCGACGAGGGTTTTTGGGGGCATTGGCCTTTCCGCTTCGAAGAAATGCCGCTCGATTTCGAGTTTGTGAAAAAAGCAAGGGAAAAATCCGACGTGGCTATCGTGGTTATCGGAAGAGCCGCCGGCGAAGATAGGGAACAAAAACTCAAAAAAGGAAGTTTCTATCTTGCGGACGACGAACTCGATATGCTCGATAAGGTGTGCGAAGTATTTGAAAAAACTGTGCTCGTGCTCGATACGGGCAACGTCATTGACTTTGAACAGATAAGCGGTTACGGCGACAGAATTTCCGCAATCGTGCTTGCCTGGCAAGGCGGTATGGAAAGCGGCGGCGCGTTGGTTGACGTGCTATCCGGCAAGGTCAACCCGTCGGGCAGACTTACGGATACTGTCGGCGTGACGTATAACGTCTATCCGTCGTCGAATCAATTCGGATACAAAGACTTCAATATATACGAAGAGGACGTTTTCGTGGGGTACAGATACTTCGAGACTTTTGCAAAGGAAGAGGTGTTGTATCCGTTCGGGTTCGGACTCTCATATACGACTTTTGACGTGACGGCGAGTATCGAGAGCGTTTCGGGCGGAGTGCGAATTTCGGCAAGGGTCAAAAACACGGGCGACAGAAGCGGAAAAACAGTCGTGCAAGTTTACGTCAAAAAGGCGGACGGCACTCTCGTGAAACCTGCAAGAGAATTGGTCGCTTACGCAAAAACAGACCTTCTTCAAAGCGGAGAGGAGCAAGAATTTTCTTTCGATATAAGCGAATACGAACTCTCGAGTTACGACGAGGAAGGCGCGACGGGATATAAAGCGTGCTGGGTGCTCGAATACGGCGACTACGAGTTTTTCGTCGGAGAAAACGTGCGCGAGGCAAAGAGCGCGGGCTCGGTGAGATTGGACAAGAAAATCACGAGCGAATGTCATACGGCTTGCTCGCCGCAAAAGGACTTGAAAGTACTTGAAAAATACGAGGGCGCAAGCGCGTTCTGCGGTGATTTGCACGGCTTTACGGGAAAGGAAAGTTTTGCCGAATTCAAAGAAAAAATGGATAGGCTCACCGACGAGGAGATCGAAATTTTTGTCAACAACCTCGGATATGCGCTTGAAAATTTCGGGTGGAAATACCGGACGGTTTCTGCGCAAAAGGGCTATCTGAAAGACAGAATCGAAAACAACATTCCGAACGAAATTGCGCAGAACAAGGACTTAAACGTATCGTTTGGTGACGTTAAAGGTGGCGTTTCGACGATTGACGAATTTGTGTCCGCGCTCTCGGACGAGGATCTCGAAGCGCTTTGTCACGGGGATTTGAGGATGAACAGCCCTTTGGGCGCAAAGGGAAACGCAGGCGTTTTCGGCGGCGTGAGCGAAAGCCTAAGAGCAAAGGGTGTGCCGTGCGCAACGGCTACGGACGGACCTAGCGGAATAAGACTTGCGACTAAAGCGAGTTTGCTTCCGTGCGGCACCTGTATCGCATCGGCGTGGAACGATAAACTCGCCGAAAAACTCTACGAGTGCGTGGGCGCGGAAATGGTTGAAAAAGGCTCGGACGTGCTTCTTGCGCCGGGTATGAATATCCACAGAAATATGCTTTGCGGAAGAAACTTCGAGTATTTCTCGGAAGATCCGTATCTGACGGGAAAGACCGCAAGCGCAATCGTGAGGGGGATTCAGTCGCAAGGCGTTGCGAGTTGTATAAAGCATTTTGCGTGCAACAATCAGGAAAAATTCCGCTATGTCAACGACAGCAGATTGAGCGAGAGAGCGTTGAGAGAAATCTATCTCAAAGGGTTTGAAATCGCCGTGAAAGAGGCAAATCCGCTTGCCGTGATGACGTCGTATAACAAACTCAACGGCGTGTATACCTATCATAATTACGACCTCTGCACTACCATTCTTAGAAAAGAGTGGGGGTATAAAAATCTCGTTATGACGGACTGGTGGACGAAAAAGGCGAAGAATCCCGACTTCAAGGGCGTTGACGACAACGCGTACAGGGTGCGCGCAGGGGTTGACGTGCTTATGCCCGGCGGCTCGAGAGTGCGCGGAAAATACGACGGTTCTACGCTCAAATCGCTCAAGAATGGAGGTCTTAAA
>JBNMJA010000012.1:0-22235 GCA_050873585.1 Bacillota bacterium
GACAAATTCAAGAAGAGATACAATCTCGACTAACGGAAAAAGGAAAATGCAGACACGTCGCAGTGTCTGCATTTTGCTTTTTTTGATTCGACAAACAGCGAATCAAAAAAAGCAATCGAAACTCTAAAAGGGTGAACGGGGAGTACTCTAAATGCAACTTCCCCTTTCCTCAGGTGTTTTCCCTATCGCCGTTCCCCCTCTGCGCTATGCTTGAGGGAACCCACGGCGACCGCGTAGCGGGGGACAACACTGACGCGATTGACTTTGTAGCAATCGCTAGTTCGTTGCAAGCAACGAACGGCTGACAGGCTCTCAGCAATACAAATCGGCTGAAAGCCGTGTCACTCGTTCGCGGACGAAAATAATTCCAGCCCGTCCGCTCACTTGTACTGCGCACACAAGGCTCACTCACGACGA
This sequence comes from Bacillota bacterium, assembly GCA_050873585.1. Classification (GTDB taxonomy): domain Bacteria; phylum Bacillota; class Clostridia; order Christensenellales; family CAG-917; genus CAG-475. The sequence continues at coordinate 418 of JBNMJA010000012.1, forward strand.
AAACAAGCGAACTGATGCAGGATTGCAAAGATGAAAGCGCAGTTTTCGTCGTGTGGGAAGAGGAGCACAAAGAACCAAAGCGAACAACTGCAACAAGTAGCGGTTGGAGCAATGGGGCTTGTGTGCGACGAGTTCGGCGCTCTCTTGGCTCGCCGCCTTGCGGCTCGAGTTCCGTCTTCGAAGTTACACATTCCGTTAATGAGTAGGCTTCGAATGAGTGAGCGTTAAGAGTCCGCTCTGCAAGGAGAGCGGACAATGGTTTTACACCGTCTTCGAAAGGGCAGATACCGTGTATAAGAACGCCTTGAACGAGTGAAAAAACAAAAAATTTACATATATAGCGAATCAAGGAAATGAAAGAAGAATCAAAAAATAAAGAGCAGAAAGTGAAAAACGTTATCGACAAAAAGTCGAAAATCGTAAGGCGGACGAGTATCGGCGGTCAAGCCGTGCTCGAAGGCGTTATGATGAAAGGCGCACGCTCGATTGCTACCGCCGTGCGTACTCCGGACGGCGATATTACCGTTGAGAGCAAGTACACAAAGGACGCAAAACAGCGCAACGCTTTTTTGAGACTCCCGTTCGTGAGGGGCGTGGTCAATCTCGTCACGCAACTTTTTCAAGGTACGGGCATAATGATGCGCTCTGCCGAAGTCTACGGCGACTATGCGGAACCCTCCAAATTCGATAAGTGGATGGCAGACAAACTCAAAATCAATCCGATGAACGTGCTTATGGGCTTCTCGGTTGTTTTGGGCGTGTTGCTTGCCGTAGGACTTTTCGTGTTTCTGCCCAACTTTTTGGCATCGCTGATTTGCGACAACATAGCGGCAATCGCGTCGTCTTCGCTCAAAAGCCTTTGGTACAGTCTTATCGAGGGCGGTTTGATGCTTTTGATATTTATCGCATACATTCTTCTGGTCACGCTGATGAAAGACGTGCGCAGAGTGTTTATGTATCACGGCGCGGAACACAAGGTCATATCTTGCTATGAACACGGACTCGAACTCACCGTCGAAAACGCAAAGCATATGCCGAGAGAACACTCTCGCTGCGGAACGACTTTCCTCTTTTTCGTGATTGCGGTGAGCATTATGGTGTTTGTGCTTGTCAACTTTATGCTCGAGAAATGCGGACTGGTCGTTCCGAGCGACGTCGGAGGCGCAAAGGTGCTGAACGCACTTATCAAACTCGGATTCAAGTTGCTGTTCCTGCCCGTCGTCGCAGGCATTTCGTACGAACTGCTCAAACTGCTTGCAAAGAGCGATTGCTTATTCGTAAGAATACTTCGCGCCCCGGGTATGGCTCTTCAAAAACTTACCACGAAAGAGCCTACCGACGATATGCTCGAAGTGTCTATAACCGCATTCAAGACGGTGCTTGCAATGGATGAGAATCCCAATCTCGAAGAGAAAAAATTCGATATAAAAGTGCCCTGCGGCGTTGCGAGAGCGAAACTTCAGAATATCGCGAAGGGTGCGGACGATTCCGATATAGACTGGTTGCTCGTCGAAGTCACGGGCAAGAAGAGAAGTGAACTTCAAGCGCTCAAGACTCTCACCAAAACCGAGTTCGATAACGCCGAAGCCATTGCAAAAAAGATGGCGGACGGAACGCCGCTTCAATATGCGCTCGGATACTGCGAGTTTTACGGAATCAAGATATCCGTTAACAAAAACGTGCTTATTCCTCGTCCCGAAACCGAAGAACTCGTCGAAAAAGCAATTGCGGTCATAAAAGACAAGCAAACGCAGTGCGACGTGCTGGATTTGTGTACGGGAAGCGGAGCAATCGCAGTTGCCATAGCAAAGAATACCAACGCAAAAGTCAGCGCTTGCGACGTGAGCGTGGGCGCAATCGACGTCGCGCTTGCCAACTCGCTCAATACGGGCGTGAGAGTGGACTTTTCAAAGGGCGATATGTGGAGCGCGGTTGCAAACAAGACGTTTGACGTCATCGTATCCAATCCTCCGTACATTCCCACGAGCGACGTGCAAAAACTCGACTCAAAAGTCAGAGATTTCGAGCCGCAACTCGCTCTTGACGGCGACAGCGACGGATTGAAATTCTACCGCATAATCGAAAATAAACTTGACGAACACCTTAAGGACGAGGGCGTGTTGCTTTTGGAATTCGGCGTGAATCAAGCGGACGATATAAAGAGAATATTTGAAAAATACGACGTCGAGATCCTCAAGGACCTCGAAGGAATCGAGCGTATCGCAGTGGTGAAGAGAAAATGAAAATTTCAGACGGAATGCTCCAAAAATTAGACAAAATCGAGGCAAGATGCGAGGAAGTGGGCGCACTTCTTTCTCTGAGCGAGAATATATCCGACCAAGAGAAATTCAAGGCGCTTTCAAAGGAACATTCCGATCTTACGCCGATTTGCGAGATATATTCCGTCTACAAAAAGCATAAGCAGGATTTCGAGGATTGCGAGGCTATGGCGGCGGCGGAAACCGACCCCGATATGAAGGCGCTCCTTAAACAAGAACTCGACGATTTGCGCGAGGCTCTCGATAAGGACGGAAACGACCTCAAAATATCCCTTTTGCCCAAAGACCCAAACGAGGACAACAACGTCATTATGGAAATTCGCGCGGGCGCAGGCGGCGACGAGGCGGCTCTGTTCGGAACGGAACTTATGAAAATGTATCGCCATTACGCCGAAAATAACCGCTGGAAAGTGGAAGAAGTCAATATGAATTTCACCGAACTCGGCGGCGCAAAGGAACTCGTTTTTATGATTACGGGCAAGGGCGTTTGGGGTAAACTCAAGTTCGAAAGCGGCGTGCATAGGGTGCAACGCGTGCCCGAAACCGAGTCGCAGGGCAGAGTGCATACCTCTACCGTTACCGTGGCTGTGCTTCCCGAAGCGCAGAACGTTGAGGTGAATCTCAACGAAAACGATATAAAAGTGGACACTTACCGCTCGGGCGGCGCAGGCGGTCAGCACGTCAATAAGACCGAGAGCGCAATCCGTATGACGCACATCCCTACGGGAATAGTGGTGGAGTGCCAGGACGAGAGAAGTCAGATTAAAAACAGAGAAAAAGCGCTCAAGGTGCTAAAATCGAGAGTGTACGACTACTATCAGTCGCAAGCCGAGAAGGAATACGCCGAAAACCGCCGCGCGCAAGTGGGTACGGGGGATAGAAGCGAGAGAATCAGAACTTACAATTTTCCGCAAGGCAGAGTCACAGATCACCGTATCGGGCTGACTCTTTACAATATCGACAAATTTATGCTCGGCGATCTCGACGAGATGATTTCCGCACTTCAAATCGCAGTGCAAAACAAGATGCTTGAAAACATCGAATGACGGAGAAAGTATGATAGTCGAATATAATAAACGCAACCATTTGCTCGAAGAGCATACCTACAAGCCGTCTTTGCAAGACGTGTCGCGTCCGAATCTGCACAGACAGATTTTTACTTACGGCAAAATCCCAAAAATCGCGTTCAATATGCGACACGTTCCGATGGAATGCCCCAAGGAATTGTATATTTCCGATACGACTTTCCGTGACGGTCAGCAGGCTATGCAACCCTTCGAGGTCAAGGATATCGTCGAACTTTACAAGAAACTCCACCGCCTCGGAGGCAAAAACGGCATTATAAGACAGAGCGAATTCTTCCTCTACAGCGACAAGGACAAGGAAGCCGTCACGAAGTGCCTCGACCTCGGATACGAATTTCCCGAAGTCACGAGTTGGATAAGGGCGAACGAGAAGGATTTTGAACTCGTAAAACAGTTCGGAATCAAGGAAACGGGCATACTTGTGAGTTGCTCGGACTATCACATTTTCAAGAAAATGAATATGACGCGCCGCGAGGCTATGGACAAGTACCTTGCTATCGTCAAAATGGCACTCGACAGAGGCATCGTGCCTCGCTGTCACTTCGAGGATATTACGAGGGCGGATTATTTCGGATTCGTAGTGCCGTTTGCAATCGAACTTATGAGATTGTCCAGAGAGAGCGGTATCCCGATCAAAATCCGCGCGTGCGATACTATGGGCTACGGCGTGACCTATCCCGGTACGGCTATGCCGCGAAGCGTGCAGGGCGTGATTTACGGCTTCCGCTATTACGCACAAGTGCCGAGCGAACAACTCGAATGGCACGGTCACAACGACTTCTATAAGGCGGTCACCAACAGCGCGACGGCGTGGCTCTACGGATGCTCCACCGTCAATACCACGTTGCTCGGAATCGGCGAGCGCACCGGGAATACGCCTCTTGAAGCAATGGTAATCGAATATGCGTCGCTTCGCGGAACTACCAACGGAATGAATCTCGAAGTCATAAGCGAAATCGCAGACTATTTCGAGAACGAGATGGGATATAATATTCCGCCTCAGACGCCGTTCGTGGGCAAAAATTTCAACGTTACGAAGGCGGGTATCCACGCGGACGGTATGCTCAAAGATCAAGAGATTTACAATATCTTCGACACCGAAAAGATACTCGGAAGAGCGCCGAGAGTGGTGGTTGACGCTTTCAGCGGACTTGCGGGAATCGCATACTGGGTGAACGCCTATTACGAATTGCCCACAGATGATAAAATCGACAAGCACGACGAACTCGTGGCAAAGATGAAAGAATTCGTGGATAAGGAATATGCCTTGGGACGTACGACGTCGATAAGCGATAAGGAACTCGACACCATGATCGAACTTCTCGATCCGCAAAGACGAGCGTACTTCTTGACAAGAAACAAAAAGTAACGGTTTTTTATCCGCATCTTTTCGACGGCGGCAAGCCGAGCGTTTGGTAAAGCGCGAAAAGACGGCTGTTTTGACAGTTTTATCGCATTATCGGCGGCGGAGTGTCAAAAAAGTGCGCGGTTTTGAAAATTGCGGGTTGAAATCGTTGAGTATTTTATATATAATGTAGATGAATATAAATAAGCGGAGGTGCTTATGATCAAATTTATCACCGGTGCTAAAGGCACGGGAAAAACAAAAATCATCATCGATATGGCAAACGACAACGTCGAAACCGCTAAGGGCGACATCGTTTTCGTGACGGATACGGACAGATATATGTATTCTCTCAATTACAGAATCCGTATGGTCAACGCCAAACAACTCAAAAAAGGCGACGCTCCCGTAAGCGAAGAAGCGCTTATCGGTTTTATAAAAGGTTTGCTCGCAGGCAACCACGACATCGAAACTCTCTATATCGACGGCGCGCACAGAATGCTCGGCAAAACCGTCTTTGAGATGAAAGATTTCTTCGACGATCTCAGAGAGGTCGCAAAGAATACGAATACCAAATTCGTGGTCACCGTGAGCGAAAACGAGGAGAATTTCCCTGACTTCATTCGCGCATAACGAAAAGATGAAATACACTTGTACCAGAAATTCAAATATAGAGATTTCTGCAAGCGAGGCTATCTTAAAAGGCATTTCGGATGACGGCGGACTTTTCGTTCCGTCGTCATTCCCGATTTTGAGTCTTGCCGACCTTGAAAATCTCATTCCGCTCGACTATCCCGAAAGAGCGGCAAAAATCTTGTCGCTGTACCTCGACGAGTTTTCTTTCGAGGAACTTTTGGGATATACCAAACAAGCATATAACCGCTTCGACGACGAGGCGGTGTGTCCTCTCGTCAAAGTCGAGGACGGACTGTATATGCTCGAACTCTGGCACGGTCCGACTTGCGCTTTCAAGGATATGGCGCTCACCCTTTTGCCGTATCTGCTTACCGCAAGCAAGAAAAAACTCGGCGTAACCGATAAGACTCTGATTCTCACCGCTACGAGCGGAGATACGGGTAAAGCCGCGCTCGAAGGATTCAAAAACGTTGAGGGGACGCACGTTTTGGTGCTTTATCCGCAAAACGGCGTCAGCCGCATACAGCGCAAACAAATGGTAACCCAAGAGGGCGACAATCTGCACGTATATGGCATTAAAGGCACGTTCGACGACGCTCAAAACGCAGTGAAACGCGTTTTTAACGACACGGAAGTCGTGAGTGCGTTGAAGACAAAAGGCATCACTATGTCTTCTGCCAATTCAATCAACTGGGGCAGGCTCGCCCCTCAAATCGCATACTATATTTCATCATATTGTGACCTCGTGGACAGCGGAGAAATCAGACTCGGCGACAAAATCAATTTTGCCGTGCCGACGGGGAATTTCGGGGACGTGCTTGCAGGTTATTACGCCTATCGCATGGGACTGCCTATCGAAAAACTCGTGATCGCTTCAAACGCCAACAACGCTTTGACGGATTTGTTCAACGACGGAGTGTACGATCTCAATCGCGACTTTTTCAAAACTATGTCGCCGTCTATGGATATTTTGATTTCGAGCAACCTCGAAAGATTGATTTTCGAGTTGTACGAACGCGACGATCAAAAGGTGCGCGAACTCTACGCCGATTTGAAAAAGACGGGCAGATTCGAGATAGATCTCGACGAAACGGATACGAGCAAGTTCGTTGCAGGTTGGGCGGACGAAGAGGATACGAAAAACGCAATCTCGACTTTCTTCGATCTTGACGACTATATTATGGATCCGCACACGGCGGTGGCTGCAAGTGTGTATAACGACTACTCATGCGAAACCGACGACGAAACTCCCACCGTAATTTTGTCAACGGCAAACCCGTACAAATTCCCCGTGGAAGTGCTCGGCGCAATAGGTTCGAGAGAGAAAGATCCTTTCAAGGCAATCGTCAAACTCTACAATCTCACTGCGCTCGAATGTCCCGACTGCATACTCGAACTTGAAGAAGCAGAGGAGATTCACGACGATGTTATAAGTGCAGATCAACTAAAACAAACCGTTCTCGATATAGCGAACGGAATAAACGAATAAAAACGGTCGAAAGCGCATAAATCGCAAAAAAAGCGATTTTATGCGTACGAATCGACGATATAAAGTGGCTATTATGGAAGAACAAAAACAAAAAATAGTGTATAGCGCATTGAAGCCGACGGGTGATTTGCAACTCGGCAACTATATCGGAGCGCTCAAAAATATGGTCAAATTGCAAGACGAGTATCAGTGCATTTATACGGTTGCCGATATGCACGCAATCACCGTCGATAACGTCCCTGCGGATCTTCGCCGTCGCACTTACGACTTTATGGCGTTGTTCCTCGCAATAGGACTCGATCCGCAAAAGACGATCCTTTTCGTGCAGTCGCAAGTGCCGCAACACGCAGAACTTGCGTGGGTGCTCAATTGTAACACGCAATTCGGAGAGGCAAGTCGTATGACTCAATTCAAGGAAAAGAGTCTGAAAGCACCCGAGAACGTAAACCTCGGTCTGTTCACTTACCCGACGCTTATGGCGGCAGATATTTTGCTCTATCAGGCGGATTACGTGCCGATCGGCAAGGATCAGAAACAACACCTCGAACTTGCAAGAGATATTGCCCAAAGATTTAACTCGAAGTATTCGCCGACTTTCGTCGTTCCCGACGGAATCTTCCCAAAACAAGGCGCAAAGATCTTCAATCTTCTCGACCCGACCACGAAAATGGGCAAGACCGACGACAATACGAACGGCGTTATTCATCTTCTCGACGATCCCGATACGATTATGCGTAAGTTCAAAAGAGCGGTCACCGATTGCGACAACAGAATCGTTTTCGACGAGACCAAACCCGGTATAAGCAACCTCATCACGATATACAGCGTCATCACCGATACGCCCGTCGAGCAAGTGGAAAGCGAGTTTTCTTCTTCGTCTTACGCGGATTTCAAGACGAGAGTCGGTGAGGCCGTCGTCGAATATCTGCGCCCCATTCAACAAGAGCATAAACGCCTCGTTTCCGACAAGAGTTATCTCGAACAAGTTATGCGAGATGGCGCTCAGCAGGCAAGCAGAATCGCAAACAAGACCTTGTCCAAAGTGTATAGGAAAGTCGGATTCGTCACGGTGTGATTTAAGGATCGTTTAAAGAATATAGGATATAATAAGGCAAAGAGGCAAAGAAATGTTCGGATACGTCATCCCGGATAAGCTTAATATGTATATCAAGGATTTCAACGTGTTTCAATCCTTTTATTGCGGACTTTGCAAGACGCTCGGCGAAACGGGAGCGGAATTTACGAGGCTTTGCACCAACTACGACGTTACGTTCTACAACGTGCTTTTGCACTCGCTGACAAATACGCCCGTTCGATTCGAGCGAAAACTCTGCGCATACAACGGCAAGAAAAAGGTGGTCGTCAAGACCGACGAGTTGTCAAAAAAGATAGCCGATATTGCGGTTATGCTTGTATATTACAATCTCGAGGACGACGTTTTTGACGGCAAAAAATCGCGCGCCGTGCCAAAGAGTATGCTTGCGCCGCGCAAGAAAAAAGCCGCAAAACGCTTGCCAGAAATCGACGAGATGATGAAAAAAAGTTTTGCCGATTTGAGAGCGCTCGAAAGAGAAAACTGCGACAGCATAGACAGAGTTGCAGATACGTTTGCGACGCTCATGCGCGATATGACGAGACGTCTTATCGACACCGATGATAATATCGACACGTTCTGCTATAACCTCGGGAGACTCATATACCTTCTCGATGCCGTTGACGACGTGCAAAAAGACAGTGCGTCGGGAGAGTATAATCCGTTGGTGCTGAATTACGGCAAGTGCACCGAAAAGAAAGATTATCTTGCAAAAAACGAAGATGAACTATCGTTTTTGCTCAATTCGACCTACAATAAGATGGTCGGATCATACAACGATATGAAAATTGAAATGTACGAGGGCGTGCTCAGCAATACGATCTACCTCGGAATCAAAATGCAATTGGAGCGACTGCTCAAAGGAGAAGATAAATGCCGAATGACCCGTTTGTGATTCTCGGTATCAGCAAGGATTCGTCGCAAAGCGAAATTCTCGAAGCGTACAAGCAAAAGCGTGCCTATTATCAGGAGCACGTTTTCGACGAGGGCGACAGCGGCGCGCAAGCCGCTCGTATGCTCGGTCAACTCGACGAGGCGTATCAACAAGCCATGGAACTCTCGCACGAATCCGCCACGGTTTCGGGTGAGGGCGATTCCTCTTTCGAGGCGGTGCGCACCGCAATCCGCAACAAAGACGTCGAAGCGGCACAACGCGCTCTAGACGAAATTTCCTACCGCGGCGCAGAGTGGCACTATTATCAGTCCATCGTTTTCTACGAGAAGAATTGGCTCAACGACAGCAAAAAACAATTGGAACTGGCAATCGAAATGGACCCGTCCAACACGAAATACACACGTGCTCTCGACAATCTCAAAAAGAAAATCGACGGTTCGCGCCCGTACGACAAGCAGGGCTCGCAAGGCGTTTACGGCAAATCCGATCAAGCTTCGAATCGCACCTACGCTCAACGCGATTCTGACGTTGCCGACGGCATATGCGCCGCATGTCAAGCGCTTTGGTGTGCGGATTGTTGTTGCGAGTGTATGGGGGGCGACTTAATCCGCTGCTGCTAAATAATTGCGCCGAATGCTAAACACGTGTCACTTATCTCTTTGAGATAACTTGACACATATTTAGGCGCAAAAGTCCTGTCAAAAACAATTCGGAGCATTTGTTTTTGACGTAAGGGGTTGCAATCTTGAGGCGGCTCGGCGATTGCAACGACGGAAGTGGATGCTCACAACGACTCTTCGTCGTCCCATATTATTCGGCTCCGCCTGTCTACGAGCGACGTCTCGGAGGCTGCGAAGCCGAATAATTCAAAAATCATCGTAATTACTATCGGGCGCTTAATCTAAAATTATTAATCTATGAAACGCAATCGCAAGAAAATATCACGTCAGGAAGCGGTCTACCGTATTGCGCTTGCCGGCATAAGCGCGGCAGTCGCTTTGCTTATGGTCTGGCTCGGCGTAGTGGTGAGGTTCAGTACGGTTGCGTTTTTTATTGCCGCATCCGTTGCACTCATGGTTCCGCTCTCGCAAAAATATTATCTGTCATCGATTTTGGCGTACGTGGCGTCTGCGGGGCTTTCGTTTTTGGTTGCAGGCGACGTGTTTTCTGTTATGGGATACGTCGTGTACTTCGGACCGATGGCAATTATCTCGGGCATTATGCTCAACCATTCTGACAAGGTGAAGTGGTGGGCTCAACTCATAATCAAAATCGTGTATATCAACGGTGCGCTCGCATTGCTGTATTTTGTCTGTCACAATATCGTCATCGACTCGTCGATTGCCGATAAGATACAATACTGGATGGTGGCGCTCGGCGGAACGGCGGTGCTGATTGCACTCGATTATGCGCTTCAATTCATTTATAAACGTATGGCAATCGTCGTCGGCAAGGCTCTTCGCAAAAGCGAAAATCATCACGCAAAGCATAGGGAAAACGGCGAAACGATCGATGACGAGGACGAAGAACGCCCGAGCGGAGATACGCCGTTCGACGAATTTTCGGACAATAATTCAAAATCCGAAAACGACGACGATTTGCAAGAGTCGCTACGTTTCGACGACAGCGTAAGCGATGATTCTAATTTGAATTCGGAAAACGATTCGCAAGACCCGTTCGACAGAGATTGAGCGAAATTTGAATTTTATCTCAAAATAAGACGTATGAAAGACAGCCACTCAAAGTTTGAGTGGCTGTCTTTCATAAGGAAGGTTTGGATATAGGCATTGTTTGAGTCTTGTGTATTTTCTTTGATTTAAAAGAATAATTTTGACTGAATTGTGCTCGATTGAGAGTTGCGTATTTTGATTTTGTTTGCAATAAAGGCATTTTATTTGTCTGTTTTGTTGGATAAAGTGCGAATATTGCGAATTGTGCCGAATTATAGATCTAGAAAATCCACGCCTGCAAGCAAGACGTTTTCAATCTTTCTGTTCTTGAGCGAGTAGTATATAATCTTGCCTTCTCGGCGTTGCGTGACTATATCGGCAGCACGCAAAAGCCTGAGTTGGTGCGAGCAAGTCGTTTGATTTATTTTGAGAATTCTCGATAAATCGCTCACGCACATTTCGCTTATACATAGTGCGCATATAATCTTGTTGCGAGTCGCGTCGCTGCACGCCGAGAAAAATTCCGCAAGCGAGTGTAGCGTTGCGTTGCGAGGAATATAGTCTATGACGATTTGTTCGTCGAGATAATCGATCTTCGTTTCCATACATAAAGTTTAGCGCATATATGAAAGCGAAGTTTTTGTAACTTTGGCGAATTGTGCGACATATTGTGGTAAAAAGTCAAAGAGGTGGTGTATGTTTGAGGACAATTGGTATTTGTTTTTGCTGATCGTGATGATCGTGTTTATCTCCGACGGCGATTTTTCAAAACGCGAAACGGCGGTCATGATCGGAATACTTGCCGCTCTTGCGTTTACCAACTCTTCGGATTCGGACACGACGTCTTCGACTGCTACGAGCAATTGTTTCTGCAATAAAACGCTATAGCCATCGTCTTGTCAAAAGAAATCGATTGTCCCGATAAAGACTTTGTCGTTCGGCGGTTTTTCGTGCACAAATATCGACTCGAGAAAGGCGAAACGTGCGGCTTTTGTTTGCATTTGGTTTTTATATACAGATATTTTTATTGTAAGTTACAAACAATCATATTGCCGTTGATTTTGCGCTCGATAACTGCTAAAATATTGTCGAGGTGAATTATGAGCAAAAAAGCAAGAATCGCTACGATCGTTGCGGGATGCGTTTTGCTTTGCATCGTTATCGTCGCCGCTTCGATGGCAGGCGTGGCAAGCAAGGCACTCGACAATCAATCTCCCGACGAGTTTTTGAATAGATGGATGAGTTATGTCGCTGACGACACGTTCTTGAAGAACGTCGTCATACCCGGCTCGCACGACGCGGGCACGGCGGAAATGATGTGGGCGGCAAGGACTCAGGATAAAAGCATAAAACAACAACTGCAATGCGGAGTGAGATATTTCGATATTCGAGTGCAATTTAAGGACGGCGATACGTTTATTTTCCACGGTCCGATTTCGGGTGAAAAGTTCGAACCGATAATCGACGACGTAAAAGAGTTTTTGCAAAACAATCCGAGCGAGACTCTTATCCTCGACTTTCAGCACTTCAAAGGCAGCGAGCAGGTTATGGAAAAAGTTGAGGGCGCGCTTTGCGATAAGATTGCCGAATTTTTGATTGTCAACGACAGCGAAAAACCCGACGTCGAATTTGTGAACGCTCTTACGCTCGGCGAGGCAAGAGGAAAGGCAATCGTGTTTTGGGGCAACGAATTCGGAAATACCGCAAAGTCCGAGTATATCGAAGACAAAAACTACTTGTTCCAAAGAAACAACGACGCAGGCACGAGAAGCGGAAGCAGCCTACAATCCTTCTACGATTCGTCGCTCAATTGCAAGCCGTCAAAAGCGTATTTGAAAGAGGCTATCGACAAATACGTTGAAAAGTACATACAGAGCAACGGCGGTTTGTTTGTGATGCAAATGCAACTCACCGATCCGATTGCGATAATAGGACCGAAGTTTTATGAGGGCACGCACAACGAAAACGCAACGAGTTTCATTTGCTCCTTGCAGGGCAAAGATTATTTTGATTGCGTGAATATAGTGATGCGCGACTTTATCGGCGCAGGCAAGTCGAAGCAGATAATCGCACTCAATAAATATAAGAACATTCTTAAACCCGAAACAAAAAGCGAGTTTGAGAGTAAGTGTGCGTAGAATGTGAAAATGAAAAGTTTTGGATTTTGCATCAAATCTCAAAACGAAACCGATATAACGGAAAGCGCACTCAAAACACGAAGCGTGTGTAAGTTCTATACAAAACGAACGATAACAAGTCAAAAATCAAACAGAACGGTCAAAAATGGCTGAATGAAAAAGGATATAAAACACGAAAAGTGTTGCATAAGAAGTGTTTTTGATGGTTCTGCGTTTAAAACACTAATCGTGTAGTAGCGCGAAATAGGCAATATATGGTGGATTTTAAAGCGAAAATCAAAGACGTTCCGGACAATCCCGGAGTCTATATGATGCTTGACGAGCAAGGCGAAATAATTTACGTCGGCAAAGCCAAAAACCTTAAAAACAGGCTTCGCTCGTATTTTTTCAATCTTTCGAATCGTACGGCAAAAGTTATGGCAATGCTCGAGCACGTTGCCGATTTTCGCTATATCATTTGCGCAAGCGAAGTCGACGCGCTTCTTACCGAAAACAATCTCATCAAAAAACACTCGCCCAAATATAACATTCTTCTCAAGGACGACAAGGCGTATCCGTTTTTGCGCATCGATATGCACGAGCCGTACCCGAGAATCGAACTCGTGAGAAAACTCAAGAACGACGGCGCAAAGTATTTCGGACCGTATATGCAGTCCGTCAATATCAAGGATGTATTCGATCTCATTCATACGGCGTTTGCCGTGCGCGAATGTAAGCGCGATTTGTCGAAACCGTCAAGGCCGTGCCTTAATATGCATCTGGGAAGATGCCTTGCGCCTTGCACGCATAAAGTGAGCGAGCAAGAGTATAAGGCGGAAATGCAAAAAGTTATCGACTTCCTAAAGGGAAACGATCGCGAAGTGGAAAAAACGCTCACCGAAAAGATGATGAAGTTTGCGGCAGAAGAAAACTTCGAGGTTGCGTTGAATTATAGAAATAAACTTGCGCTTTTGGATAAACTCGTGCGGAAGCAAGTGAGCGCATTGCCAAAAGACTTCAATCTCGACGTGTTTGCGTTTGAAACCAACGGAGTGGTGTCGGCAATCAGCATGCTCGTCGTGCGCGCAGGTAAACTCGTGGGCGGAGAAAACGTCGTGTCCGAATCTTGCGACGAGGATATTGCAAGTTATCTTTTGCAATACTATCAAAACAACGCGCCCCTTTGCGACGAAATCGTCACGGATAACGTGGCGGACGCAGAATCGCTCGAACAAACTATAAATACGCTTTGCGCGCATACGGTCAGAGTGGTCGAACCAAAGCAAGGAGTGAGAAAACAGTTGCTCGAACTTGCGCACTCGAACGCATACGACGCTATGACAAAGCACGGAACACAAGAGGAAAGAAAGGAGCTTCGCACGAAGGGTGCCGTAAGACAACTCGGAGAAATCCTCAATCTCAAGACGTTGCCCAACAGAATGGAATGCTACGATATTTCGCATATATCCGGCACGGATAAAGTGGCGAGTATGGTGGTTTTCGAGGGCGGCGAACCCAAAAAATCGCATTATCGCAAGTTCAAAATCAAGACGGTTGAGGGCAACAACGACTTTGCGTGTATGAAAGAGGTGCTGGTGCGCAGACTCAACGAAATCGCAACGAGCGATGACGAGAGTTTTTCTTCCGTTCCCGACCTCCTCGTGATAGACGGCGGCAAAGGACAACTCGCATACGCCAAAGAGGCGCAAAAAGAGACGGGCAGAGAAGATATCGAGATTTTGTCGCTCGCAAAGAGAGAAGAAGAAGTGTTTTTGGGCAGCGACCCCAAAACCTCGATTATGCTTCCCAAGGATAGCGTTGCGCTCCAACTTTTGCAACGAATCCGCGACGAAGCGCATAGATTTGCAATCACCTTCCATAGACATTTGCGCAGCAAACACCTCAGCGAAAGCGTGCTGAGAAGTATCGACGGCGTGGGAGAAAAAACGTGCGCAAGACTCATAAAAGAGTTCGGCTCGGTGGAAGAAATCAAGAGAAAAAGCGTCGAGGAATTGGCACAGGTTGAGGGAATATCCAAAAACTTTGCGCAGAAAATACTAGGAGAATTGAACAAAAAAGACAAAGAAAGTAGCGAGGAAAAAACGGGGGAGTAATTTAGATTGTTTGAATGAAGAGAATTGTCCTGTCCGAAAAATGCGGACAGGACAATTTTTATATATTAAATGTGAAGCATATAATAAAATATGGATATAAAAGAGTACGTTGCAAGGGAAACGGATTGCAGATTGTATCTTGCGGACGCAAGGCAAATTTCAACGTTTAAGGGCGGGGGTAAAGCGTGGATTTTTCAGCCCGATAGTATTGAAAAATTGATTGGAATCATACGCGTTTTCAAAGATGAAAACATAGAATTTCATATGCTCGGGAAAGGTTCTAATACGCTCGTTTCCGACGGAATTTGCGGTGGCGCTCTGATAAGCACGAAGGCGTTGAGTAAGGTGAGAATCGACGGTGATTTTGCCGTGTGCGAGTGCGGAGCAAGCGTGCGAAAAGTGGTTGAAGAAGGCAGAAAAAATTGCCTCGGAGGACTTGAGTTCTTGAGCGGAGTGCCTTGCTCTGTGGGCGGTGCGTTGAAAATGAACGCAGGAGCGTTTGGCGCACAAATAGGAGATTACATATACAAAATGCGTGTGTTAAACCTCGATTGCGACAATAAAGGTAAAATTGAAGTGAAAGAGATAAACGCCGACGATTTGCGCTTTTCATATAGACGAGGAGCAAACGGAATAGTGCTCGAAGCGGTGTTGAAACTCGGCAAAAAATCCGTGGAAAAGTCTATAAGCGAAGCGAGAGAGTTTTTGTCGAAAAGGCGCGAAAAACAGCCTGCGCTGCCGTCTTTGGGAAGTACGTTCAAAAACGGAAAAATTCCGAGCGGAAAACTTATCGACGATTGCGGACTGAAGGGCGCAAAAAAGGGCGGCGCGAGAATAAGCGAGAAGCACGCAAATTTCATCGTAAACGAGGGCGGCGCAAGCGCGAGCGATTATCTGTATCTTGTCGAACTTTGTAAAAAGAGGATATATGAGATGACGGGCGTGAAGATGGTGGAAGAGATTGTCGAGATTAATTAGCAGCGAATAATTAATGATTAATAATTGTGGGTGGACTTTGTCCACACCTGAACGAAAACTCATTCGGAGTGTTCTTGACATAAAATACATTCTATAGGTTGAAAAAATTTGTAATATATTATACAATGTTTCAATATAGCGTGAGTGTGTGCGCATATGCGTGCATTATACGCGCGGTTGTGCGAGTGCGAGCGAGTTATGAAATTCTGTTGCGACTATCATCTTCATACTTTTGCAAGCGACGGGCGGTGCTCGATTCTTTCGCGTGCAAAAAGCGCTGACGATATTGGGCTTGAGGAAATTGCGATAACCGATCACGGCTTTGCAAGCACGATATTTCATCTAAACGCACGCAAGTGGGAAAAGCAAACGAGGCAAATTGCCGCTCTAAAGTGCAAGGCTAAAGTTTTGCACGGAGTGGAGGCAAATATCGTCAACGAGGACGGAGATATCGATTTGCCCGAGAAGTTCGTAAGGCAGGCGGACGTGCTTGTCGTCGGATTTCACAGATACATCGGATTTTGCGGCGAAAAGCGTGGCGGATACGCGCGCAAGTGGCTGTTTGAAAACGGATTTTGCCCCAAAAAAAAGCGTGAGTCGCTGATTGCCGTCAATACTGCTGCGTATATTCGGGCAATGGATAAGTTTCCTATCGACGTGATTGCGCATCTGAATCATCGCGCGCTCGTAAACGTGAAGGCGGTGTGCGAAAAAGCCGCGCAAAAGGGCGTGTATATCGAACTCAACGAGAATCATCTCGACGCACTCGAAAACTATGCCGACGATATGGTGACAAGCGGCGTGAAATTTATAGTCGGTACGGACGCTCACGGCAAAAAGAAGATGGGTAAGTTTGAAAAAACGCAAGAGTTTGTGAAAAGACACTCTATCCCCCAAGAGAGAGTGTACGGCATAGACGGAAGAAAGGCTACTTTCAAAGACAAAACGACTTGGAGAGAAAATAGGATATGAGTTTTAAGGACGACGCAAGAAAGGAATTGCTCGGAGTGCTTCCGACCAAACGCGACGAAGTTACGGCGTTTTTGAGCGCGCTGTGTAAGGCGTGCGGAAGCATAGAAATCGCAAAGAAGAGATGCAATCTCTGCTTTTGGCTCGACGACTACGACGAGGGATTGAAAGTGGTGGAGTTGCTAAAAGTCTTGTATCCTGCCGATTTCGAATTGTCGCTGGACAAGACGAAAACGGGTGCGGAAGCGTGTTCGGTGCAAGTGCCCAGCGGCTTTTCAAAACAGGCTCTCGAGGATTTCGGATTGATGAAAATCAATGCGGACGAATATCAAAGTTTCGTTGAGGGTATACCGCAGGATATAGCCGCAACGAACGCTTGCAAGATTGCGTATTTCAAGGGGCTGTTTCTAGGCTGCGGAAGCGTGTACGTTCCCTCAACCTCTTCGCAGAGCGAAAAGCGCGACGGGTATCACTTTGAATTGCAACTCGACGACGAACTGCTTGCCGACGACGTTATGGAACTCTTGAGCGACCTTCGCATAAACACTCGTATGAGCGAGAGGGGAGAGCATAGACTCGTTTACGTCAAGGACAAGGACGAAATCGTCAAAGCGCTCGCTACGCTCGATCTCGTTGACTGCGTGCTGAAACTTCAATCCATAATAGACGAAAGGGAAACTGCAAACAGTCTCAACAGAGTGATTATCTGCGAAACGGCAAATCTCGACAAAACTTTTGCCGCGGCAAGCAAGCATCTTCTTGCGATAGGCGAGTTGAAAAACAGAGATATTTTCGACTCGTTGCCCACGCAACTCAAACAGACCGCCGAGGCAAGAGCAGAGCATCCCGAAGCAACGCTGAACGAACTTGCCGAGATACTCGGAGTGAGCAAAAGTTGTCTGAATCATAGATTGAGGAAGATAGTTGAGCTTGCAGAGCTCAATTGAAAAATTAATAATTCAATTTGCGCCGAATGCTAAACACGTGTCACTTATCTCTAAATAATGGGACGTTTAACTCCATAAATGCAACTTCCCCTTTCCTCACGTGTTTTGTTCATTCTCTACAAGAGTGGGCGTTTAGCACCTTAAATAGATGTACCCCCTCTTTCCGGACCGCGCCGGTATTTCTCCCGCCACTCAGTTAGGGACAAGTCTCTACAAGAGTTCTCGTTGTTCGCGGGGGAGACAGTCGGCACTTGCATAGATAGGGACAGTCCACTCATTATGCCACCGTCCTTTGTGCGCCAGGCAGTGGCCAACAAAACGGCGCAGTCGGACGGTACTGCGCACACAAGGCTCACACACGACGAAAACAAGCGAACAGAAGCGTGAGTTATAACGATGAAAGCACAGTTTTCGTCGTGTGGGAAGAGGAGCACAAAGAACCAAAGCGAACAACTGTAATAAGTTGCAGTTGGAGCAAAGGGGCTTGTGTGCGACGAGAGCGCGGCGCTCATATGCTCGCCGCCGTTGCGGCTCGAGTTCCGTCTGCGAAAGGGCAAATACCGTGTATAAGAACGCCTTGAACGAGTGACCGTTAAATAGTCCGCTCTGCGAGTTCGCGGACGGCGGATTCGTTCCGTCTTCGAAGTTACATATTCCGTTAATAGGTAGGCTTCGAATGAGTGAACGTTAATAAGTCCGCTCTACGAGTTCGCGGACGGCGGATTCGTTCCGTCTGCGAATAAGTGTAAAATATAATAAACAAAAGGAAAACAAATGACAGATTTCGTACACCTTCATTTACATACCGAATATAGTCTTTTGGACGGGGCGGTGCGGCTTTTGCAAGTTGCGCCCGATCCCAACGACCCAAAAAAGACTATCAAAACGTACCCTCTTTGCGACGCTCTTAAGGCAAGAGGTATGAACGCAGTGGCTATCACCGATCACGGCAATATGTACGGCGTGCATACGTTTGTGTCCGTGCTTCGCGCCGACGGTATCAAGCCTATTATCGGTCAAGAGTTTTACGTTGCGGACGATATGTATCAAAAGACGGCTGACGTCCTCAAACAGCGCTATCACCTCATTTTGCTTGCCAAGAATATGACGGGATATAAAAACTTGATGAAACTCTCCTCTATGGCGTTCGTGGACGGCTTTTATATGAAACCCCGTATCGACCTCAAACATATCAAAGAACACAGCGAAGGGCTTATATGTTTGTCGGCGTGCCTTGCGGGCAAAGTGCCGCATCTTCTTTTGGAAGGCAAGTACGAAGAAGCAAAAGCCACCGCGATCGAAATGAGAGATATGTTCGCTCCCGGAGATTTTTATATCGAACTTCAAGACCATCACCTTGCGGAAGATAAGGTGGTTATGAATCCGCTCTGCCAAATCGCGCGTGAAATCGGCGTAAAAGTGGTTGCCACAAACGACGTGCACTACATTGAAAAAGAGGACGCGGATACACAAGATACGATGATGTGCATTACGCTCGGTTGCAAGAAGAGCGAGATAAACGCCGCACGTTTCGAGACCGACGAGTTCTATCTCAAATCGGGCGACGAGATGGCGGAATTGTTCAGTTGGTGCCCCGAGGCAATCGCAACTACGAGAGAGATTGCAGATAAGGTGGACGGCGACTATTTCGTCACAAAACACGCGTCTATCATTCCTAAATATACCAACGAGGAAATGGGAGATCGCGACGAGGCGCAATACCTTCGCGACCTTGCATACGAGGGCGTAAAACGCAAGTACGGATATATCGACGAGACCATTCAAAAACGACTCGAATATGAACTCGGAGTCATTCACAAGTGCGGCTTTGACGGCTACTTCCTCATCGTGTGGGACTACGTCCACGCCGCTCAGCAGATGGGAATCCCCGTCGGACCGGGACGCGGAAGCGGTTGCGGTTCTATCGTAGCGTACGGTATCGGCATCACCGACATTGACCCCCTCAAATATCAACTTCTGTTTGAAAGATTCCTGAGCGAAGAGCGCGTTTCCATGCCCGACTTCGACGTGGACTTCTGCTTCGTAAGACGACAGGAAATCATAGATTACTGTATCAAAAAGTACGGTAAAGACAACGTTTCGCAGATTATCGCTTATTCCACGATGACGGCAAAGGCTGTCGTAAAGGACGTTGCGCGCGTGCTTGACGTGCCCTACAACGAGGCGGCAAACTGGGTTAAGGAAATTCCTGCAATGGGCAAACCCTTGCTTCCGCAAGTGCTGACCGAGGGCAGTGAGTTCTATAGCGAGGACTTCAAAAAGATATACGACAACAATCCCACGGCAAGAAACGTTATCGACGTCGCTATGAAACTCGAGGGTATGCCGCGCCAGACCTCCATGCACGCCGCAGGCGTCGTTATCTGCGCAGACCCCATCGTCGAACACTGCGCGCTCTCAAGAAACGGCGAGATCGTCACGACTCAATTCGACAAGGTTATCGTCGAGGAACTCGGACTTCTCAAAATGGACTTTTTGGGTCTGAAAACGCTCACCGATATCGACGAGGCGCTCAAACTCATCAAGGCGGACAAGGGCGTGGATCTCGACTTCCACAAACTCGGCTACGAAGATCACAAAGTGTACGAACTCATTGCGTCGGGAGATTGCGAGGCGGTGTTCCAACTTGAAAGCGGCGGCATGAAAAAGTTTATGGCGCAACTTCAGCCCGACAACCTCGAGGACGTCGTGGCAGGTATCTCTATGTACCGCCCAGGACCTATGCAGTTTATCGACTTGTTCTTGGAGGGCAAACGCCACCCCGAAAACGTGCAATATGCGCATCCGCTCCTCAAAGAGATACTCGAAAACACATACGGCTGTATCGTGTATCAGGAGCAGGTTATGCAAATCGCGCAAAAGATCGCGGGATTCAGTTTCGGTGGCGCGGATATCATGCGTCGTGCTATCGCAAAAAAGAAACTCTCCGTTCTCGAACAGCAACGAGATATATTCCTGCACGGAGGCAAACTCGACGGAGATAAGACGGGCAAGTACGTTCCCGGCGCAGTTGCCAACGGCGTGAGCGAGGAGATTGCAAATCACCTCTTCGACCAGATATTGAAGTTTGCAAGTTACGCATTCAACAAATCGCACGCCGCCGCATATACGTTCCTCACCTATCAGACGGCGTATTTGAAGTGCTATTATCCGACGCACTTTATCGTGGCTGTCGTCAACAACCGTATCACCAACGCAGACGAAGTCAAACACTATATGAACTATCTGCGCAGAACGGGCGTAAAGACTCTCTCTCCCGATATTAACCGCTCGCAAAAGAACTTCTCGATCGAGGGCGAAAACGTGCGTTACGGACTTATGGGCATAAAGAACGTGGGCGAACAGGCTATGGAATTCGTGCTCAGCGAAAGAGCGCAAAACGGGCCGTTCAAGGATATACGCGACTTCCTCGATCGCTGTGCGGGACAGGTCAACAAGCGTATGATCGAAAGCCTTATCAAGGGCGGCGCACTCGACTGCTTCGGCAAAACAAGAGCAACGCTTATGGCGTCTTACGAGCGCATTATGGACACAGTGCTCGCAGATAAAAAGAACAAACTTTCGGGACAAATGTCTTTGTTTGACGAACTCATCGAGGACGAGGAAATCAAGTATAACGAAACGGAAGAGTATCCGAAAACGGATATTCTCAAATACGAAAAAGAAGTGCTGGGTATGTACCTTTCGGGACACCCTCTCGACGACTATCGCGACGACAAACACGAGTTCGATTTCGACACGAGTATGCTCTACGTCGAAGAGGCGGACGAGGACGGCAACGTGAATATGGCAGTGGACAAAAACCTCGAAAACAAGCAGGTTAAGTTCGGCTGTATCGTGTCGTCGGCAGAGAAGAAAGTTACGTCGAAACAGCAAAAGTTCGCAGTCGGAAGAGTGGAGGACAGGTCGGGCTCGATTGCTTTCTCCATGTATCCGCGCGCGTATGAAAAGTACGGCGAATTGCTCCTTGCGGACGCTCCGCTCAAAGTGTACGGCAAAATCGATTTGAGAGACGAGAGCGAACCTAAAATCTCTATCGAAAAACTCGAACTTTGGCAAAACGCAAAGGCGGAAGCGGCAAAAGCAGAGCCTATGCAGAAAAAGAGCAACGGCATACTCTACGTGCTCGTGTTCAACAACGTGGAAAAAGATATGGTGTCCGACGTGCTTGCTATGCACC
>JBNMJA010000013.1:0-21854 GCA_050873585.1 Bacillota bacterium
AATACTCCTTGCCAAGCGCAAATCAAGCAAAACGGCGTGTCTAAACTTATGGAATTCTCGCAAAAAGTGGAGATTTGCCCCGATCTGCTTTCACGACTCGAGGACGTGCTGGGAGCGAGCAGGGTGAAGTACGTTGTTAAATAATTACAACGAGTGAGTGCCTTGAACGAGTGTATGTTCTTCCTCTACAAGAGTGTGTACCGGGTACTCTAAATAAACTTTCCCCTTTCCTCACGTGTTTTCCCTATCGCCGTTCCCCCTCTGCATACTTTGAGGGAACCCACGGCGACCGCGTAGCGGGGGGACAACACTCGGTGCTCGCATAGATAGGAACATTTCACTCATTATGTCACCGTCCTTTGTGTGCCAGCTACGCACCCGAACGGCACAGTCGGACGGTACAAAACATCGAGCTTCGACGCTCGCTTTTCTCGCCGCCGTTGCGGCTCGCGTTCCGTCTGCGAATTTGCACATACCGTGTATAAGTAGGCAATAAACGAGTGACATTGGATGGCGGAGCTGTTCTATAAACAAAAAATAAAAAATTTATATAAGTTACAAAGAGGTAATCTTATGGCAAAAAACAATTCTCAAATTAAAAAATTTGCAGTGCTTACCAGCGGCGGCGACGCCAGTGGTATGAACGCTTGCGTGCGTGCTTGCGTAAGATACGGACTCAATCACGGATTTGAAGTGTACGGCGTTAAGCACGGCTACAAAGGCCTCGTGAACGACGAGATTTTCAAGATGGAATACTCGAGCGTGTCAAACTGCGTGCACGCGGGCGGTACGATTCTTCGCTCGTCGAGATGCCCCGAGTTCATCGACCCCGAAGTTATGAAAAAAGCGGTGAACAATCTTCTCGACAAGGGCATTGAAAACCTCATCGTTATCGGCGGCGACGGCTCTTTCAGAGGCGTTGAGGCTATGCACGAACAGACCAAACTCAACGTCATCGGCATCCCCGGCACGATTGACAACGATATGGGATATACCGATTCGACGATCGGATTCGATACGGCGTGCAATACGGTTGTGGACGCAATCCTCAAACTCCGCGATACCATCACTTCTCACGACAGAATTATGATTTTGGAAGTTATGGGCAGAGAGTGCGGAAATATCGCGCTCAACAGCGCGGTTGCGGGTGGCGCAGAATACGTAATCGTTCCCGAAGTCCCCACGGACGTGGACGAGGTTGCAAAGACCATAAAAAACGGCTTTGACAGAGGTAAATCGTCTTCCATCATCGTGCTTGCGGAGGGCAAGACAGAACTTACCGACGAACTCACCCAAAAGATAAGCGACGCAACGGGCAGAAGAGTCAATCATATGGCTCTTAAGTGGATGCAAAGAGGCGGAAATCCGACCGTCGAGGACAGAGTGCTTGCGGCTAAAATGGCGTGCAGGGCGGTGGAACTTATCGAGTGCGGTCAAAGCGGCAGAGTTATCGGCATAAAAGGCGGCGAAATCTTCGATACAACCGTTCTCGAAGCGCTTGCGTGCAAGAAAGGCTTTGACGAAAAACTCTACGAAATCGCGCAAATCATATCTAGATAATCCATAAATCAATACGCAAAAAATAATGATATAAATACCAAATCCGCCTCGTGCGGAATAAGGAGAAACTATGAAAAACTTGAAAGGTGCTTGTATGTTCGGTCAAAGCGGCGGCCCGACTTCTGTCATCAACAGCAGTGCGGCAGGCGTTTTTATCGAGGCGTTGAAGCAAGAAAACATCACGGCGGTTTACGGTCTCGAACACGGGATCGTCGGTCTTCTCAACGAGAAATTCTTCGATATGTCCAAAGAGGACGAAAAAGAACTCGAACTTCTCAAATATACGCCCTCGTCCGCTCTGGGCTCGGTGCGTTACAAACTCAAAGACGCTTCGGTTGACGATACCGACTATAAGCGTATTCTCGAAGTGTTCAAAAAATACGACGTGCGCTATTTTTTCTACAACGGCGGCAACGACAGTATGGACACTTGCAACAAAATCAGCAAGTATTTGCAATCAGTAGGCTACGAGTGCAACGTAATCGGCGTGCCCAAAACCATCGATAACGACCTCTTCGGCACCGACCATTGCCCCGGATACGCAAGCGCGGCAAAATATATCGCAACCACGATTATGGAAGTCAACCTCGACGCAAAAGTGTACGACACGCCTATGGTGTGCATCATCGAGGCTATGGGCAGACACGCAGGTTGGCTCACGGCAAGCGCGGCTTTGGCAGGCGTGAACGGACTGGGCGCAGATCTAATCTATTTGCCCGAAACCGATTTCGACGTGGATAAATTCGTCGATGACGTCAAAGCGGTATGCGCCAAAAACGGCAACAAGTGTATCGCAGTGGTGTCCGAAGGCATCCACGACAAAAACGGAACGCTCATCTGCGAGAGCCTCGGCGCGGCGGCAGCAAGAGATAGTTTCGGCCACGCTCAACTCGGCGGCGTCGCTTCGATTTTGGCAAACCTCATCAAAGAGAAAACTGGTTTCAAGACAAGAGGAATCGAACTCAGCCTTATGCAACGTTGCGGTGCGCATCTTGCGTCCAAAAACGACGTGGAAGAGGCGTTCAACGCAGGTGCGTTTGCAGTCAAGAGCGCGTGCGAAGGCGAAACCGATAAGATGGTTATCTTCAAGCGCGAAGAAGACGAGGACGGCAACTACGTCTGCAAAAACGTGCTTATGCCTCTCGAACTTGCCGCAAATACCGAGAAGAAAGTGCCGCTCGAGTGGATAACTCAAAACGGAACGAACGTGAGCGAAGAATTTGTCAAATACGCACTTCCGCTCATCCAAGGCGACGCAAAAGCACCGCTTGAAAACGGACTTCCGAGATTTGCACGCTTGAAGAAAGTGTACGCGAATAAATAATTTCGCGTGAGAATTAGCAATTAATAATTAATAATTGCGGAAGGCGAAGCCTTAATCCGAAACGACTTAACGAAGTTACGTCGTGAAACCAACATAACAACTAACGTCGCTCTCGTTGCGAATCTCTCGCAACGAGGGCGAGAGGATAAGGGATTTTATGAAACAATTCGAGTATTTTGCAGCAGATTACCGCACGGGTAAGAAACAACTCAAAAAAGAGTTGGCAAACGATATGGTTGCGCTTTTTGAAAATAAAAACGCCACTATCGACGATATGCGCAAGGGCAGAAAAGTCCTCAAAGCGCAATTTAAAGCAGATAAAAAAGCGCTCAAATCAAAGAGTAAAGCGCTTGAAAAAGCATTCAGAAAAGACTACGGTATGCTCCGTCGTCCGATTATGGCGGATATATTCGACTTTTTTGAAGAGGATAGGGCAGAGCCGAACGGCAGAACCCCTTTCAATAAGGAAATCAAAATCGAAAAAGACGTCGTGTACAAGACGGTTGACGGCAAGGAACTTGTGATGGATATTTATTATCCCTCTCATCCCGTTGCCGAAAAATCGCCTTGCGTTCTGGATATTCCCGGAGGCGGCTGGATGATTCACAATCGTCTGCGCCGTGACGGATATGCAAGATGCTTTGCCGCCATGGGCGCGGTGGTTGCCGTCATTGACCACAGACTTTGCCCCGAAGTGTTCTTTCCAAAGGACCTCGAGGATTGCATCGACGCATACAACTTCCTTTGTGACAACCAAGAGAGATTCGGAATCGACGAAAACAATATTACGGTCACGGGCGACTCGTCGGGCGGTCACTTGACGGCGTGCCTCGGTTGCGCCGCAACGAGCGAAGAATACGTGAATGCGCTGGGAATCCCTACAACGAAAACGAAGCCTGCCGGACTTATTTTCGTAAGCGGTGCGTTCAGTTTCGAGGTTATGTACAGAATTCCGCTCACAAACACGCTTATCGTGAGATACGTATCGGGCAAAAAGAGCAGAAAAGCGTTCAGAAACTGGGAATTCTACAAGCAAAGCGACCCGTACAACTATCTCAACGCAGAATTTCCGCCTTGCTACAACAGCGGCGGTATGACTGACTTTTTGTGCCTCGGAGAGGCAAAACGTATGGGCGAGGCTTTGAGCAAAGCAGGCGTCAAAAACGAGTATACCGTGGGCAAAAACCTCTTCCGTTCCGACCATTGCTACGTGCTTCGCTTCCCGTTTGCTCCTGCAAGAAAGGACGCGCTGGCATTGTACAATTGGTATTTCAGACTCGAAAAAGACCTAGGAATCGATATGAGCGAGGGCTATAAGAGAGTGGAAACCTTTATGACGCAATACAAAAAATCTTTGAGTGGAGAAATAAAGTGCTGACGGTTGCAGTCGGGGACGTAATAGAAGGGGAAGTTTGCGATTTTGCAAGCGAGGGCGAAGGCATCGTAAAAATCGGCTCTTACGCCGTTTTCGTGCCGTTTGCAATCAAGGGCGAGATTATTCGCGCCCGTATTCGCTATGCGAAAAAAGACTACGCTTTTGCAGACCTCATAGAAGTCGAAAAGCCCTCTCTCTATAGAATTAAACCCAAATGCACCTATTTCGGCACTTGCGGCGGTTGCGATTTGCAACACGTTTCGAGAGAGTGCCAACTCGCAATCAAAAAGGCAAACGTCGAAAACGCACTCAAAAAGACGGGCGGTCTAGACGTTGAAGTTGACGAAGTGGTGCGCCTCAACGATTGGGAATATCGCAATAAAATCGCGCTTCCTTTCGGATATAAACGTAAAACGGGCAGAGTGACGCTCGGCTTCTACGAGAAGCGTACGCATTCCGTCGTGCCTATGAAGTGGTGCGCTCTACACGGCGAGTGGGCGGCAAAACTCATCGCTATCGTCACGGATTGGGCAAACGCAAACCGCATAAGCGTGTACGACGAGGGGAGCGGAAAAGGCATACTTCGTCACGTCGTGGCAAGAAATCTCGATACGCTGTCGGTGACGCTTGTCGTAAATTCGTCTTTCGTGCCGAAACTCGACGAACTTTGTCAGAATCTTGAAAAAGAATTTGTGGGCGTGTGCGTGTATTTGAGCGAAAACACTAAAAACACGAACGTCATCTTCGGAAAGGACGTGAAACTCGTTTTCGGCAAAGAGAAAAAACAGAATCTCGGTCCGTTTGACGCAATCGTTTCGCCGCTGTCGTTTTTGCAGGTGAATAACGACGTGCGCGACGCAATCTACGACGAAGTGTGCAAGACGCTCAAAGATTTCGACGGAGATATACTTGAATTCTATTCGGGCGTGGGACTTTTGACTGCGCAGATTGCAACGAGGTTGAAAGAGGCAAATATCATCTCGGTGGAAATCGAACCGAGCGCTGTCGAGAACGCAATCGCTCTTATGAAATCGCTCGGCATAGACGACAGAGTCAAGTGCGTGTGCGACGACGTGGCAAACTACGTCAAAGCACTGTCAAAGCACTCGGACGAGGAAGATGAATCTTTGCCAGATGAAATCACCTCGTCGCCTTATTATCTCGGAGAAAAAAAGCAAAAAACAGCGCGCAGACCGCTTGCGCTCGTGCTCGATCCGCCAAGAAAAGGATGCGATAAGAGCGTTCTGGAAAGCGCAATAGAGGCAAAAATCGAGAAAATCGTGTACGTGAGTTGCAATCCTCAAACGATTGCGAGAGATCTGAAGATCCTGTCGCAAAACTACGTTGTGAACAGAGTCGTGCCGTACGATATGTTCCCGCAAACGAGCAACATCGAAGTTTTTTGCGAATTAACAATCAAGAATTAATAATTGATAATCAACAATTGGTAATTGCGGGCGGGCTCTGCCCACACCCGAATGAAAACGACGTTATGGGCAATACGCCATAACAATAATATTATAAGGAGAATTATGAGAAAAACCGTTGAAGGCATTTTTGCCGTGATTTGTATTATTGCTGTTTGCTTCGCGCTAGGAGCGTGCGACAAAGAAGAGTCCGTGAAAATGGAATCCGATCTGAGCGTCGATACGTCAAGCGATATAGGCTTGTACTTTTTTGATAACGACGGCGATCACGTCAGATATTCCGAAAATATTTCGGAAGAGTTTTTCGATGAGAAAAAGCCGACGATTGCGTATTTCCACGGCTGGATTCCCACAAAACCCGAAAACCCCGATAACGTTGCAGGCGACGGCGAGTTCGTGCGAAAAGCAAAGGCGCAAGGCTACAACGTATGCGCACTCAACTACACCAATCACGCTCAAGCGTTGCAAAGCCTTTTCAACTATATATGGATGGGATACGAGGACTCGCACTCGGTGGCATGCCGTTTTGCAAGGGAATACGCCGCTTGCTTTAAGGATTACACGGGGGACGTGACCTTCATCTCGCACAGTTACGGCGCACATACTTCGACCGCAACCGCATATTTGCTTGCGAAAATGGCGGAACAGGGTATCGTGCCGAAAACTTGTTTGCCCAAGCGAATGACTTACGCAGATCCGTATCTTGGCGACGCACCGCTCAAATATATGGGCGGCGGTATCAAGGGCGACAGAATAGAAAACCTCGGTGAAAAAATCAACGGTAGGTCCTGCACGGAAGTCGTTGCGGACGCTATGCAATATCTCGCAGACGAGAAAAACGTGGTTATCGACGCGTATTGCGGTATGCCTACGGCGTACGACCAGTTTCTCGCCAGCGACAAAGAGCGCAGAAAGGCGTGTAAGGACAAACTCTACGACACGGGCGTTTGGACTATCCTCAAAGGTCTGCAAAGAGAGTACGGAAAAGTGGGGGATATCCACAATATTACGCTCGATTGGGTGCTTGACTCGTTCTTTGCTCCGGTGAAGACAGCAGACGGAAAGTATTTCCCGACGGCATCTCTCGACAACGAAAAAACGCGTGCGCTCAAAGGCAAACTTTTTGAATCCACACTTGAAGGTCTTGACGTAGAAAACGATACGCTTGTCGAGGTGGAGCGTGATTGGTAGAGAAAGAACAAAACGCGTGAGGAAAGGGGAAAACAGGTTGTAATGACAAGGAAAGAGTTTGAAAAATACGTTTTTGACACATACGGCGTGGAGGCTGATTATCCGTGGCAAAAGAATCCGAATTTCGGCGTATTTCGTCACCCCGTCGGTAAAAAATGGTTTGCGCTCGTTATGGATATTTCTAAACGTAGGCTATCAAAAGCAGACGATAGGATTGCAGACGTCGTAAATCTTAAATGCGTGCCGTCACTCATACCTTCGTTTTGTCAAGATGACGGAATTTATCACGCGTACCATATGAACAAGGCGAATTGGATCAGCGTTGCGCTCGACGAGGCGGACGACGAGCAAATCAAGACGTTGCTCGATATGAGTTATACCTTGACTATGCCGAAAGTTAAAAAAGCAAGCAAATAATTCGGGCTTTGTCCCGACAAATATAATAAGGACGGAAATATGAAAATCACTTATCTCCAAAAAAGCGAAAACGCTATCGAAAGTTACAAAATCGAAAACGCAAACGGCGCGTATGCGGTGATTATCACCTACGGCGCGCGTATTGCCAATTTGTGCGTTCCCGATAAAGACGGAAAACTCGTCGACGTCGTGGCAGGCTTCGATACTCCCGACGGATTCTTGCAAGAAAATCCGTATTTCAACGCCGTTATCGGCAGAGTTTGCAACCGTATCGGAGGGGCAAAATTTACCCTCGACGGCAAGGAATATAACCTCTTCAAAAACGACGGAAACAACCATTTGCACGGCGGAAAAGTCGGATTCGATTCAAGACTTTGGACTGCGGAGATAATCGAAGGAAAAGGTCTTAAATTGTCAAGAATTTCGCCCGACGGAGAAGAAGGTTATCCTGCGGATTTGTCCGTTTCGGTGACGTATGCGCTTTCGGACGATAACGTTTTGACGCTCGAATACGAGGCAAGCGCAAACGCGGACACGCTTTGCTCGCTCACGAATCACGCATACTTCAATCTCGACGGCGATTTCAAAACCGTGCTCGGACATAAGGTTTTTATAGACTCGGAATATCTCACAACCGTTGACGACGAGCTCATACCTCACGGAGAGAAAAGGAATATTCTCGGCACTGCGTTCGACTTCACGGTCGAGAAGGAAATCGGCAAGGACATCGGCGCAAAAGAGCATATGATTCAAATCGCAAGAGGCTACGATTTCAACTACGTTTTAAGAGGAGAGGGCTTCAGAAAAGTCGCAACCGTAAAGGGAGAAAAGAGCGGAATAAAAATGAGCGTTTATACCGACAGACCTTGTATGCAGTTCTATACGGGCAACTTCCTCGACGGACTAAAAGGCAAAAAAGTCTATGGATATCAGTCGGCGTTCTGTATGGAAACGCAGGGGTACCCAAACGCTCAAAACGTGCCGTCTTTCGAGAGCGTGAAACTCGAAAAAGGCAAGACTTACAAAACGAAAACGCAATACGGATTTGAAGTCGAAAAATGATTTCTCGACTGTATAGCGACAAAAAATTAATTTTATTGATGCAAAACGTATAGATAAAGGCTGGATTATGACAATTGACGAAAGATTGAAACAGTTTGAACAACTTGCAAACGACGGTATGGATTCAACAGCCGCCGCGCTTGCGATGAAACTCATCGGCATTGACGACTTGAGCGCCGACGACCTTAAGTCTTTCAGACTTTGGGGCGACTATATGCCGATGGGGGATATCGACCCGTACACCGAACAGCAGAGAAATTTGCATATTCTTTGGGATAGCGTGGACAGAGTTCCGCTCGGCGTAAACTGCAATTTCGCTGTGCCGTTCAGACAGATAATCGCAAAAAAACTCTTCAAAAAATGCGGTGACGGATTCGTCGCAAACGAGGGTTGCAGATTCAATTACGGGCATCGCCTTGAGGTGGGCGACAACGTGAGTTGGAACGAAGGTTGCTATATCGACACAAAAGGCGGCGTCAAAATGGGCGACTTTGCTATGCTCACTGAATACGTCAAAATCTTCACGCACTCACACAGCGAACACGACCATATGCAAAGAGAGTACAACGGCGTGGAAATAGGCGATTATGCAAAAGTGTATACCAACGCAACCATTCTGCCGGGGGTGAAACTCGGCAAAGGCGCAGTGGTCGGTACGGGCGCGATCGTCACAAAGAGCGTTGACGATTTCACGCTTGTGACGGGTATCCCTGCAAGAGTGCAACGTATGCGCAAATTCGAGGGCGACGACTTGTCGGAAATGAATCAGTATATGATGAAAGAAGGACTCTTTCAGAAAAAGTGACG
Organism: Bacillota bacterium; assembly: GCA_050873585.1. Lineage (GTDB taxonomy): Bacteria > Bacillota > Clostridia > Christensenellales > CAG-917 > CAG-475. Next base: position 9,164 of record JBNMJA010000013.1, read on the forward strand.
CTAAATGAAAAAACTTTATATTTTCGATCTTGACGGAACTATTCTCGATACGCTTGAAGATTTGGCAACAAGCGTGAATTATGCGCTCGCCGTTTTCGATTTTCCTCCGCTTTCTCAAAGCGAAATTGCCGACAGAACGGGGAACGGCGTGAAACGCCTCGTTGAAGAAAGCGTGCCGAAAGGTACCGATACCAAAACAACGCTTGCGGTGCTTGACGTGTTCAAGCAACACTATTTTTATCATTGCGCCGACAATACGAAACCGTACGACGAGATTCAGTCGGTTGTGGAAACGCTTCGTAAGCAAGGCAAAAAGTGCGCCGTGGTTTCAAATAAAATGGATAGTGCGGTGCAAGAACTCGCAAAGGATTATTTCGACGGGTTGTTCGACATCGTCGTAGGACAGCGTGACGGCGTGAGGGCAAAGCCGTATCCCGATTCCGTAAACGAAGTCGTCAAAGAACTCGACGCAGACAAAATCAATACCGTTTATATCGGTGACAGCGAAGTCGATTTGCAGACGGCAATAAACGCACAAGTGGATTGCGTTGCGGTGAGTTGGGGATTCAGGGGTAGAAAACGCCTCGAAGAGTGCGGTGCAAAAATAATTATCGATAATCCGAAAGAGATTTTGAATATCGAAAAATTGTTTATGGAATAAGTATATAATTTTTTTGCCCATAAGTTCAAAAAAAACGAGCGATTTTCGCTCGTTTTTTTGATAATCGTAAATTTGTTATCCGAAAAAATATTTGCGGATTAGTCCTTATCGGTAACGTCGCAAGCGGCGTTCAAATCATGCGATACGGTTTCGATCGGCATGGGTTGAAGGATATTGATATCATCCCTTGCGTTTGCCAAGTCATTGTCGTGCATATGCTCGGAAGGAATGATGTCCGACATATCGATTTTCTCGACTTCGCCTTTCTTGAGAAGTTTGCCGCCCGTGAAACCTTTGCCCGAAACTTCGCCCGCTTGCGTTATGTACATAAACGCTTGAGGGTCGCACGCTTTGACTATGTCCTTTACTTTGTTGACTTGCTTTTTGGAAGTCACGCAGATGATGATATTGTGTTCCTTGCCCGTGTAATATCCGACCGACTTGGTGATTGTGACGCCTCTATGAAGTTGTACGGAAAGTTCGTGCGCGATTGCGTCCGATTTGTCTGTGATGATGGTGAATACGAGCGAGGAGAGTAAGCCCGATTCGACTACGTCGCAGACCTTGGACTGAGTGACGAGGCAGATGAACGAATAAAGCACGGGGGAGAGTATGCCTGTGAGCAGCGTGGTTGCATCCGCGCTCTTGTCAAGATTGATGAGTCCGAGAAAACCCGACATCAAAGCGACCACGCAGTCGCAAGCCATAATCCACCAGTGCGTATGCGCGGAGGGATTGTGCTTGTATATTATTTTGCCGATGATATCCGTGCCGCCTATGCTCAAATCCTGTCTGAGCATAAAGCCCATCGTTACGCCCGCAATCGCCCCTCCGCCGAGCGCCGCAATGAGCATAAGTCCGTAGTTGCCGTTTGCGTAGTATTGAGGGCAACCGACTGCGCCGAGCATATAGACGAAACCCGAATAAAGCAAAAGAGTAATGGTTGTGTAAGTTGCAAATTTCTTCTCAAGCACGCAAAACGCCGCAATCACGAGAGGTACGTTGAGTATAATCGTGAAAATGCCCGGGTCAAAAAGATTGGGTGCGAGTTTGAGTATAGTGGGATTCGTGCTTCTCTCCGCCGCGTAGTGTATGATTGCCGCAAGTCCGCCGACTCCGCCCGGAGCAAATCCGTTCGGGTTTATGAAAACGTGCGCCGATATCGCTCTTGCGAACGCCAGCATCAGAGAGAGAACTAGAAGTTTTGAGACATACGTCGCTTGGTTTTTGTCGATTGTGATTTTCTTCATACCTTCACCGCACGGAAACTATAGTTTCCGCTATGTATATCCAAAGATAAGAATTTCTAAGATAAAAGTCAAGCGTTTTGAGAAGGTGAATCATTGGTAAAAAAATAATCATACAAGTGTATCATTTTAATATTGGTTTAAGAGTGGATTGATATGATGACGGCGTAAGGCAGAGATTGACACACACGAGTTTTTGTGACATAATAATATCCGCAAAAGAAAAAGAATATATTTTATCATTATAATTACAGTATGGAAAAAGAAAAAGACAAAATCGTAAAGGAATTCACAGAAGAAGAGAAAGGCGTTTGCTCACACGTCGCGACAAACGACGAGAATTCCTTAAAAGACTGCACCGTGCAAAGCCCGTCCGACAATTCGGCGGAGTTCGGCGTTACGTCGGATTTTGTCGATTCTTGTAATAACACGCTTGAAAACGACGCGAATAACGTCGAATCTTGTCAATGCGGCGTTGAGAGCGGCACAAAGAACGGTGAAGAAGCTGAGAATCTCGTCGAATCGGCTGAAATAGGCAACGAAAACGCAGAGTCAAAACCCGAAAAATGTCGTATTTTGGGGAACAGAAGTTCGCACGGCTTGTTCAAAAAGCAAAAGAGCGAAAAGGACGAATTGCAGATTTCAAAAGATCTCATGGCGCAAAAATCGATGGCGAAAAGCATCGGTATGAACACGCTCTCAAAACTTAAAGAGTCGCTCTTTTCGGTGCTTCCCGTGGCGGTTATCGTGCTTATTTTTGCGCTTACGCCCGTCACCGATTTCACGTCGAAGGAAATCGTGACTTTCGTCGTGTCTGCAATTATGCTGATTCTCGGAATCGCACTGTTCAACGTCGGCGCAGACCTTGCTATGACGCCTATGGGCGAACACGTCGGCGCAGGCTTGACAAAGTCTAAAAAACTGCCGCTTTTGCTCGGCGTAGGCTTTGCGATGGGCGTGCTTATCACCGTCGCCGAACCCGATTTGAGCGTGCTTGCCGAGCAGGTCAAAGCCGTGATGAGCAGCACCGTGCTTATCGCTACGGTCGGCGTGGGCGTGGGCGTGTTTTTGGTTATCGCAATCTCGAAAATCGTTTTCAGAAAGGATTTGTCGTCTCTTCTGATATTCTTCTATATGGTGCTTTTTGCGCTCACCGCAATTATGTACGAGCAGGGCAAGGGCGTGTTCTTGCCTATGGCGTTCGACTCGGGCGGCGTGACGACAGGCCCTATAACCGTGCCGTTTATTATGGCTCTCGGCGTTGGCGTCGCACTCAATACCGGCGGTAGAAACGCAAAGGAAAACAGCTTCGGTCTTATCGCGCTTTGCTCTATCGGGCCTATGCTTGCAGTTATGGCACTCTCGCTTGCGGCAAAGGGGGATATGTCCTTTACGCTCCCCGATTATTCGATAGAGGCAAATCTCGGCGCAAACTTTGCGCCTGCCCTCGGAGCGGTGGCTCTCGAAGTGCTTATCGCGCTCGGACTTATCGTGATATTCTTTGCGATTTTGCAAGTCACCGTGCTCAAACTCCCAAAACAAAAAATCGTCCAAATCGGCATCGGAATCCTCTATACGTACGTCGGACTCGTGGTGTTTCTCACCTCCGTCAAGGTTGGATTTATGCCTACCGGATTCAAACTCGGCGCGGAAATCGCTCAGTTCTCAAAGCCTCTGCTCATCGTGTTTGCGTTCGTTATCGGCTTCGTGGTCGTTCTTGCCGAGCCTGCGGTGCACGTGCTAAACAAGCAAGTCGAGCAAATCACCAACGGCGGCGTGTCAAAGCGCGCTATGCTCGTTGCGCTCTCTATCGGCGTGGGACTTTCAATCGGACTTAGCGTCATAAGAATCATATACGGATTCTCGTTGCTTTACTATCTGATTCCCGGTTATCTGATTTCGCTTGGATTGTCATTCTTCGTGCCGAAGATTTACACCGCAATCGCATTCGACTCGGGCGGAGTCGCAAGCGGTCCGTTGACGTCGAGTTTCATTCTGCCGTTTGCAATCGGCGCGTGCGCGGTTTTGTGCGGAGAGCAAGAGGTGCTCAATCTCGCCTTCGGTATCGTCGCTATGGTTGCGATGACTCCGCTTATCACAATTCAACTTCTCGGTTTCAGAGCCGTTGCAAGCGCAAAAGTCAAAGAAAAAATCGTTATGCGCCGTATCCTCGACGCCGACGACGAACAGATTATCAAATTTATGTAAGGAGGGCGTATGGCTGACAAAGTTGTGAAAAAAGTCAAAAAAGTCGCAAAAAAAGTGGCTGCCAAGGGCGCGGAAATCAAAGCCGCAAGAAATAACTCCTCCGCCGCTCCGAAAGTCAATTCGGGAAAACTGATGCTTCTCGTCAGCATCGTGCCAAACAACAAGGCAGAGTTCTATACGGACCTTTTGCAGTCGTCCTTCGAGGTCAACTTCCAGTGGACGTCACGTGCAAGTGGCACTGCAAACGCAGAAATGCTCAGCCTTTCGGAATGGAACGACCAAACGAAAACCGCAATATTCAGCGTTATAAAGCAGGAAAGAGCAAAAGAGGCTCTCGCTACGCTCGAAGAGAAATTTAAAACCATCAAAAAAGGCAAAGGAATCGCATTTACCGTGCCGTTCTCGAGTATGATAGGCGTTGCCGCATACGGTTTTTTGAGCAATAACCTCAAAACCGTCAAGGAGGGGAATAATGAGCGATAAGAATTTTCAGGTTATAGTGTGCATAGTGAATAACGGCTTCGCAGACGAGGCTATGGACGCCGCTCGCGCCGTCGGAGCAAGAGGCGGTACGGTTATGAGCGCAAGAGGTACAGCCAATCTCGAAGCCGAAAAAGCGTTCCATATCCAGATTCAGCCCGAAAAAGAAATGATTATGATTATCGTGAGCGAGGATATAAAAGAGGACGTCATGCACGCGCTGTACAGAAGCGTGGGTACGCATACGCCCGCGCACGGAATCGCTTTTGCAATGCCCGTGGACGGAGTTGTAGGGGTTAATTAGCAAAAACCGTCGCTGAGGCAACGGCAACACGCAAGTGTGCGTATTGCCGAGAGCCTCGCTAGGTTTATTGCTCTGCTACCGCGCAATCGATACACGCTATCAGTTCGAGCAGGGGTAACAACTCAAGCCGCAATTCCGCTATATCGCTTGCTTGGTGAGTGCGCCTGACGGCGCATGTTTTTTTTGATGATATCGCCTGTGGCGATGATATCCTCGCAAGACTCGGATGATATCACTGCGTGATGATATCCGCACTGCGAGTGGGTTGTGAGCGAAAACTGTCGCCGAGGCAACGGCAACACGCAAGCGTGCGTATTGCCGAGAGCCTCGCTAGGTTTATTGCTCTGCTACCGCGCAATCGATACACGCTATCAGTTCGAGCAGGGGTAACAACTCAAGCCTCAGTTCCGCTATATCGCTTGCTTGGGGGGGGCGCCTACGGCGCAGTTGAGGACGATTTGAACCGTTCGATTGAAACGAATAGTAAAACTGAATCAATATGAAAAGCACGGCAGAGCCGTGCTTTTTTTTGAATCGAAATGATAGGGGACGAATCGCTTTGATGTGAAGAGAGTGATTGAACCGATAAAGCGACATAACCGATAAGGCAACTTTTGAACCGACAATAAAGTGAATCGGTCGTAGCACTCAAACGGGGATTATCTTCTGTAATCGTCGTCGCGAGGGTCACGATAATCGCGCGGATCACGGTAGTCCCTCGAATCACGATAGTCTCTCGAATCTCGGTAATCGCGATCGCGAGGATCGTAATCGCGCTCTCTCGAATCGTAACGGTCGTCACGATAGGTGCGCGTGGAGTCGTAGTCAAAATCGCCTCTGCGACGCTCGGTGCGCATAACGCTCTTGCCTTGCGAACGGTCGTTTTTAGATGGCTTGAAGAGAAGTATCGCTATTATGACCGCAGGCACTGCGATGCCGATGATGAGTATAATACGAAGTGCGAGCGACGTGCCGGGAACGATGTCGCCTTTGTCGGGGTCGGGTTGAGGCTTCCTTGCCAAAATCTCTTCTCTTTCCGCTTGCGCTATCGGATGATAGGGCACGACGAAGTCCTCAAACGACGATATGGGTGCAAACCCGTAGTTGCTCGCGCCGTCGAGAGTTGCCGATACGAAAATCATCGTCGTGTCTTCGGTGTGATAGCCGAGAAGTTTTATCGTGTAGTCGGAATTGATTTCAAGACCCGAAAGAACCAACGTTTCGTCTTTTAGCGTGAGGCGAACGTCGGGAGAGGCAGATACGCCCTCTTCAAACGTGACCGAAGAAGTGGCCGGTGCGGTTTCCGACTCGTAATAGCAGGTCAAACCGCAATAATTGACTTGATAATATTGTCCTACGGCGTATGTTACGCCTGTGAGATAGTAACTTTCGGGAATATAAAAATAATTGCCGTCGTAGGAAATTTTCAGCGTGGAAACATCTGCGTAGGCGTTGCCCTCAAGATCCGAAATCGGGGCGAGCAAAACGTCTTGCGCAGTGTCGGCATACGCTATCGAATAAGGCAAAAGTATGCCCATAAGCACGCACACCGAAAGAGCGACGCTTGCAAGAATCATCGCCAACGCAAAGAGAATTTTTGCCGATATATTTTTTGCACACCTTTTTTCCATATCCATATAATACTATAATCTTTGACAAATTGAAAGTCTTTATATACAAGTTTTCAACGCTTTTTTTGTCGGATTCGCAAAAATAAAGTGACATAATTGTTTGTTTTTTTGACTTTCGAGGTCGTATTCTTGGCGTATGAAAGACGATAGCGCATTGCTTAAACTTATAAAAATCCAAAAAGAAATAGATTCGAGAGGCAAAGACGCTCTTGCAAACTACAACAAGGACGTGGTGCATCAAAAGCAAATGGAATTCCACCGCTCGCAAAAAAGGAATCGTTGGGTGTTCGGAGGAAACCGCTCGGGAAAAACCGAGTGCGGCGCGGTGGAGTGTGTTTGGCTTGCAAGAGGTATTCACCCTTTCAGACAGAACAGAGATAACGTGTTCGGCTGGGTGGTGAGTCTGTCGGGACAGGTGCAACGCGACGTAGCGCAGGCAAAAGTGCTCAAATACCTCGCTCCGAGATATATCGAAGATATCGTGATGACCGAGGGCAAGAAAGGCTCTCCCGAGTACGGCGTAATCGATTATATCGTTGTCAAAAACGCTTTCGGAGGTACGAGCAAAATCGGGTTTAAGTCCTGCGATCAGGGAAGAGAAAAATTTCAGGGTGCGTCGCTGGATTTCGTGTGGTTTGACGAAGAACCACCCAAGGATATTTACGACGAGTGTCGTATGAGAGTCTTTGACAGGAAGGGGGATATTTTCGGAACGATGACTCCGCTGAAAGGGTTGACGTGGGTGTACGACGAGATCGAACTCAACGCCTCGAACAGCCCCGAAGTGTGGTGCGAATATATGGAGTGGAACGACAATCCGTATCTCGACAAAGACGAGATAGAGGCGATGGAAAGCAGCATTTCAAAGCAGGATCAGTTGTCGAGAAGATTCGGAAAATTCTCAACCGCAGAAGGGCTCGTTTATCCCGAGTTCGACCAAAACGTTCACGTCGTGGAACCCTTCGATATACCAAAGGAGTGGCAGTGTGAATTGTCCATTGACCCCGGACTTACAAACCCCACGAGTTGTCACTTTTACGCTGTGGATTTCGACTCGAACATTTACGTCGTGGCAGAGCATTTCGAGGCGGGATTGTCCGTTGACAAACACGTTGAGAAAATCTTTGCGATTGCGGATAAACTAGGGTGGAAACGCGACGAGAAGGGACGGCTTCACGCACTCATCGACAGCGCCGCAAACCAAAGGACGCTTGCCTCGCAAAAGAGCGTTGCGGAACTGTTTTGCGAAAGAGGCATTTTGGTGAATACAAACGTAAACAAGGATTTATATAGCGGAATACAGCGTATAAAGTCTTTGTTTGAGCAAAGACCGCCGAAAATATTCATTTTCAAAAATTGCGTGAATCTTATAAGAGAACTCAAAGGGTATTGGTGGGGCGCAAACGACAGACCGAAGAAAATAGACGACCACGCGCTTGACGAGTTGAGGTATTTCGTTATGAGCAGACCTCGCCCCGCAAAAGTCGCGCCACCGCCTAAATCCGCTATACAGACAGACAAAGAAAAACTTATGAGAGATTGCAGGAGGGAAAGGACTTGGAAACAGAATTGATGAAGTCGCTTCTTAAGCGTGCAAAGGGGTATAGATATAACGAAGTGCAAGAGGAATATTCGATTAAAGAGGACGGGGAATTCGTGCTGACGAAAAAGAAAATCGTAAGAAAATATTGCCCGCCGGACTCAGGTGCGCTCAAGGCGTATCTGGATATTTCGAGTGAGAAAAGAGAGTGCGACTTAAGCGACGAGGAACTCCAAAAAGAAAAGAAAGAATTGATTGAGAAAATCAAGGAAGATATCAAAAACGAAGAAAGCAAAAAGACTGCTAAACGATAAAACGAAAAGCAACGACTTTGGCAAAAAGATAATCGATAACCAAATCGAACGGTAACGCACTATACGGCGAAACGAACAGAAAGCGCGGCGCAAAAAACGATATAGCGCCGATAAAAAGTATTGCGAAACCGATGCATCGATTCGGCAAAAATCAAAAAGATAAGAAACGACTTCTCAAGGCAGTTTGCAATTGCCGAGGCGGTCGCTTTTTTATAGCAAAAACAAGGAGATTTATATGTCTGAAAAAGAAGAAAAAATCGTGGCGGAAATTACCGCGGATTTCAAAAAAAGACAGGAAGCGAGACGCTCCGTGGAACTCAATTGGCGACTCAATATGAATTTCGTGGTCGGCAATCAGTTTGCGCAGATTTCCTCGAAAGGAGATATCGAGGAAAGCGGAAAAGAATACTTCTGGCAGGAAAGGGAAGTGTTCAATCACATTGCGCCTATCCTCGAAACGAGGCTGGCAAAACTCGGAAGAGTCAAGGCAAAAGCGCAGGTGCGCCCTGCTACTGCAGATGACGACGACGTCGCTTCCGCCGCTCTTGCGTCAAAACTTATCGACGCAGTGTGTAAGGAAAACGACTTTTCCTCTCAACTCGCGCTCGCAAACACTTGGAGCGAGATTACCGGAAGCGCGTTTTTCAAAATTACATGGGACGCGCAAAAGGGACACACACTCGACGCTGAAGGAAAAATCAAGGAAGGCGACGTCACAATTGCGCTCTGTCCGCCCTTTGAAATATTCCCCGAAGATATCGCGATTACGGATATGAACAAGCAGTCCTCTATTATCCACGCAAAAGTACTGACAGAACAGGAAGTCAAAAGTTTGTGGGGTAAGGACGTTAAGGGCGGCGACGTCAACGTGTTTTCCTTCGACACTCAAGACGTCGGCGGCGGAGGCGGTTATACTGCCGCTATCCCCAAAATCGTCAGCGAGAAAAAGGAAAACGCAGTGGTGGTTATCGAAAAATACGAAAGACCTACGAGCGACTTCCCAAACGGCAGACTTACCATCGTTGCAGGCGATACGCTCATCTTCAGAGGCGATATGCCGTACCTCAACGGCGAGGACGGAACGCGCGGATATCCCTTTGCGAAAATGACGTGCATAGACAACCTCACAAACTTCTTCGGTACGTCCGTGGTGGAGAGAATTATCCCCGTGCAACGCGCATACAACACCGTCAAGAACAGGAAGCACGAGTTTATGAATCGTATGGCGGTGGGAGTTTTCGCAGTCGAGGACGGCTCGGTCGATACCGACGATTTGCAAGAGGAAGGATTGCCGCCGGGAAAGGTGGTCGTTTATAGACAGGGAAGCACGCCGCCGAGATTTATCTCGCCCACGCACGTTCCGAGCGAGTTCTCGCAAGAGGAAGAAAAACTGCTCAACGAATTCGTTATGATAAGCGGCGTGAGCGAGGTGACGACGTATTCGCAAGTGCCTGCAAACGTTGCCTCCGGTACGGCTATATCTCTTCTCCTCGAACAGGACGACACGCGTATCGCACTCACCGCAGACAGTTTGCGAGAGTGTATAAAACGCATAGGTAAGCACGTTTTGAGGCTCTATCGTCAATACGCAAAGGTGCCGAGAGTGAAACGCATTACGGGCGAAAACGGAGAGGTGGAAATCGCATCGTTCTCGGCAGGAAATATCGACAGCGAGGATATCGTTTTCGATACGATAAGCGATATAGAGGATACGCTTTCCGCAAGACGCGCTATGGTGTACGACTTGCTCAAACTCGGTCTTTTTGCAGACGAGAACGGGAAACTTTCCGACTCCACGAAAACGAGAATATTTGAAATCCTCGGATTCGGAAACTGGGAGGACGGCAGAAACAACGACGAGATGCACAGAAAAAAGGCGCTCAAAGAAAATATGGATATGCTCAAAAAAGACGTGGCGTGCGACTTCTACGACGACCACGCGATTCATATTGCGGAGCACGTGAGAATGTGCGTGTCCTCAAAGTGCACTCAAAACAAAGCGTTGCGCGACAGAGTGGCGGAGCACATTGCAAAACACACCGAACTTCTGGGCTTTAAGAGCAACGTGAACAGCCTCGAAGAAAGGCTTGACGAGGAGATGAAAAATGGACAACAAGCAAATTGAAAACGCAATAAAAAAGGGTATCGAATCAAAAGGGGCAATCAAAGTGGACGAAGCGATTGCAAACGCCATTTTGAGCGACGAAATGCAAAACGGCGACTTTATTAGTCAAGTTCCGACAGATAAAGCCACGGTTGAAGCAATAAACGAAAATATCGATACCATCGACAAGGCGTCCGAAAACGAGAAAGAGGACGCAGAAAAACAAGACAACAACAAGTCTTTCGGCAAATTCAAAAACCCCGAAGAGTTGCTCAAAGCATATCAGGAACTTGAAAAAGAGTTTACCAAAAAATCACAAAAACTGGCAAAACTCGAAGCGCAAAAAGACGACGACAATCATGAATTCGACGACGATTCGTTTAAGGTTGCGGTGGATAAGTTTTTTGAAAATACCCCGTCCGCAAAACCTTTTGCGAGAGATATCGCACGCAAAATCATCGAAAGCCCAGAACTTAAGCAAGATAAAAATTGTTTGAATATCGCGCTTATGCAAGTGCTTATAGACAAGTTCAGAACGCCGGAGCAACTGATGCAAGACGGACAATTTTTGAACGACTACGTGCTTCAATCGAGCAAGGTCAAAGACGCGATTATCTCGACCTACCTCAAAGATATTCGTGACGGGCAACCGCCAAAAACTCTTTCGGCAGACGGGCTTCAATGCGTCGCGCCCTCGAGAAAAATCAGAAGCATAGAAGAAGCAGGCAGACTGTTTTTGAAAAATAACGAATAACAGGAGAATCTAAATTATGGTTACAATTTCAACTGCGGATAAGGCTCTGAAAACCTTTTATCTCGGCGTACTTGCCGATCAACTCAACGTCGGCGTAAATCCGCTTCTTGCAAAAATCGGTCAAACCTCTGCGGACGTCTGGGGCAAAGAAGTCAAAAAACTCGCGCCTTACGGTATCAACGGCGGCGTCGGAAGCGGTGAAGAGAACGACAATCTCCCCCAAAGCGGCGGAAACAACTACGCTCAATTTACCCTCACCCTCAAAAACCTCTTCGGCAAAATCGAACTTTCCGATAAGGCTATCCGCGCGTCTCAAAACAATGCAGGCGCTTTCGTAAACCTCCTCAACGCGGAAATGGACGGTTTGCTCAAAGCAAGCAAATTCAACTTCGGTCGTATGCTCTACGGCGACGGCAGCGGTCTGTTGGCAACAACCGTGGCAAACACCACTACGAGCAAAAACACAATCAAGGTTGACAGCATCAAGGCTCTCATCGAAGGTATGACTATCGACGTGTACTCTTCAAGCGGCGTCAAAGATTCCGCGCTTTCCGGCTCTCGTATCGTATCTATCGACAGAGATACCAAGGTGGTTACGCTTTCTCAATCCGCTTCGAGCGTGTACGGCGCAGGCTACAAGATTTACGTTCAAGGCTCAAAGGGCAACGAAATCACGGGCCTCGAGGCTATTTTCGGAAACAGCGAGTATATCTACGGACTCAAGAGAAGCGATTACTCCTTCCTCAAGCCCTACACCAAGAGCATCGCTAAAACCGTAAGTATCGGCGCAATCCAGGACGCTATCGACGCGGTGGAAGAAAACGCGGGAGGAACTATCGACTTTATCGTCGCATCCTATAAGATGAGAAAACAATACGTCGACGCGCTTTGCAAAAACCGCACGAATATCGATTATCTCACCCTCGACGGAGGCTATAAGGCATTGTCATATTCGGGTATCCCGTTCGTTGCGGACAGATTCGTGGGCGATAACGATATGTACTTGCTCAACAGCCAAGACTTCAAACTCCACCAACTTTGCGACTGGCGCTGGCTCGAGGGCGAAGGCGGCACTGTACTCCATCAGGTTGCGGGCAAGGCGTGCTACAGCGCGACGCTCGTAAAATACGCCGATTTGCTCTGCGAAAGACCGATGGGTCAGGCAAAACTCACCTTTACGGGCAGCGATACCGACTATTACTACGTCACCTTCGATTCAAACGGCGGCTCGACCGTGCCTACCCAAATGGTGACGCCGGGCGGCAAGGCAGTGCAACCGTCCACTCCTACCAAGACGGGCAAAACTTTCGATTGCTGGAACCTTAACGGTACCGAATATAACTTCGCAACTCCCGTCAACAGCGATATAACGCTCGTGGCAGAGTGGGCATAAGATGGAACTTCAAAAAGTCAGACACGATCTGTTCGATATAGCCGCAAGACTGAAA
>JBNMJA010000014.1:0-21799 GCA_050873585.1 Bacillota bacterium
AAAGCAAATCTCGTCCTGTCCTTGGGCAAACCGACTTTTCCTCATCAACTTTTCAGAGTTATGCTTTGTGAACAAATTTATAGAGCGTTGACTATCAATGCCAATTTGCCATACCACAAATGAGCGCACTATTTGGCGAATAGCGACGGCAAATCAACAAACATTTATAACATAAAACAACAAATTCGACAGTTTATACATACGAAACGATATGATAAAGGTGACATATGGGTTACAACGAGTATTTTATGAATATGGCGATCGAACTCGCAAAAGAGTGTGCTTTGCAAGACGAAGTGCCCGTCGGGTGCGTTGTCGTCAAGGACGGCAAAGTGATCGGCGCAAGCGGCAATCGCAAAGAGAGAGAGAACAACGCCATATGCCACGCAGAGATTATCGCGCTCTCGCAAGCAACCAAAAGCGTCGGCAATTGGTGGCTTGAAGATTGCGACGTTTACGTCACGCTCGAGCCTTGCGTAATGTGCGCAGGCGCAATGATTCATTCTCGTATACGCGCTCTTTATTTCGGCGCGTACGATGAAAAGACGGGTGCGTGCGGCTCGAAACTCAACCTCTTCGAGCAAGGACTTTTCAATCATACCGTTCTCGTCGAAGGCGGTCACGAGCAAGAAGCGTGTTCTCAAATGCTGTCCGACTTTTTCAAACAAAAAAGAAAAAAATGAACGCGCTTTTTTCGTTCATTTTTGACTAATAGTCTTTTCTGCCAAGCAAATAATCTACTGAAACATCAAACAAATCTGCAAGTTTTATAAGATTTTCAAGGCTTGGTTCGGCTCTTCCTTTTTCATAACGGATATAAGACGGTTGAGATATGCCCAATCGTTTTGCAACCTCACGTTGAGTGAGATGATTGAGTTTTCTTTGCTCAATCAGAGCCTCTTGAAACCTTTTCATATACATTACTATTGACAATATTATCAAAATGCTATAATATTTAGGCGAAAATATAGCAAAACGCTATCAGTAAAACAAATTTGAGATTTTGAGAAAGAATATCGATTAAAAAGCGAAAATTAGCAATTTCAACCAATCGTATACAAACTCAACAAACGGTTGATAACGTGATATTGAAACAAATGCGCCAATAGTTTATAATTTGTCAAGGAGGTGGCAAATGGATTACGGACAAAGGATAGCCCAACTCAGAAAAAATGCAAATTTAACTCAGGCGCAACTCGGTGAAAAATTGAACGTAAGCGCGCAGGCGGTGTCAAAATGGGAACATTCGCAATCCGAACCGGATTTGACGACGATTAGGAATATGTGCGCGCTGTTCGACATTTCGACGGACGAGTTTTTTGAAATCGAAAAATACGACGAAGAAGTTAATGAAAAAACACCGACTGCTATACAAGATACGTATGGCGTTTGCGTTGCCTGTGGCACGCTTGTTACAAACGACAATCTCGGACAGATAACGCCCAAAATCATGTGCAGAAATTGCTTCATTGACTATTCAAGCGGAATTTTGCGCTTAGAAGAGGACAAAAAAGAGGCCAAACTCGTTGAGAAACAAGGCGAATTGAAGAAGAAGACGAAGAGCATTGTATTTGGCGTTTTGGCAATGGTCGTCGTGTTGGCAATAGCTCTTTCCGTTTCGATTATCAACACGCGTGGTGTGACATTGGCAGTTTCTATATGTATATCGCTTTTTTTTGCCTATGGGGCGTATGCGCTCGTCGGCGAGTTGTTTTTGGATATGGGCGATGCGGTTTTCGATATTCTCGAGTTTTCGCTTGAAAGTCCTATCGAATTGCCTATGTTGATATTCGATTTGGACATGGATTCGATATTTTTGGCTATCTTTGTGAAAGTTGCGTTGTCGATTTTGGGATTCATAGCAGGCATCGTGCTTTTCTTGCTCGGATTGGTTTTGGGCTCGATAGTGTCGGCGTTTGTTTTCCCTTTTCATATGGCGAAGTTTAACAAGCGATTAAAAACAATGGGATAAACCTTTTTGCTTGGCGTAATAACCGAGTAAATGTGTATTTGGAGGAAATATTATGAACAAAAAAACGATCATTGTCATTGCAGTTTGCCTCGTCTGCATTTTGCTTGCAATATGCCTCGTTGCGTGCGGGAGCAGTGGCGATAAAAATGAAGACGGCAATAAAGGTGAATCAACGCTTAAAAAATTTGACGATATAAAGTTTGAGGACGTTGAATTTGTGTACGATGGCCAAGAGCATAGCGTCGTCGTTAAAAATTTGCCTGAAGGCGCGTCGGTTGTTTATGCATCCAACACCGCAACGGACATAGGTGAATATCGAGCAACGGCCGTTGTTTCAAAAACGGGTTATGAAACCAAGACGCTCAAAGCGAAACTCTCGGTTATGCCAAGTGCGAACTTGATTGTCGATTCGAGAAAAAATGCCGTCGACGATAACGAGCAAAACTACGATTTTTATATCAATCTAAACGGAACGGTGAATATAGCCGGTGTCACTCAAGCGGCAAACGGAAATTATGACGGAAAATACAGATTCAACAAAAACACGAGCGAATTGAGATTTAAAAGAGAAACGAGCGGCTTACTTTTGTATGATTCAATTGAATATATCTATTCAGAAAACGATTCTAAAATTAAACTTGTCCAAAACGAAAAGCAAGAATTGAGAAGTCTTTCGGTTGTTGCAAACGACGAGGAAGAACTGAATTTGATGAATCTGCCGTTTGTTTCAATTGTAGATGCGCTTAAAGAGAAGAATATAAGCAATATCGGATATAGCCGAAATTCTGACTATAAATATACCGCAACGCTTTCGCTTCAATCTGACAATCAACTGCTTTCAAAGCTTTATGCAAAACTTGAAAAGATGGGCACTAAACTTAATTTCAAAGGGGTTTCGGTGTCCAATCCAATGGCAATAAAGTTTGAGTTCAATCTTGACAAAAATCACAAGCTAACTGATTTCAAATTTGGCGCTGACGTTTCTTTCCCAGTAAAAGGCGTACCTCTCACTATTGCGGTCTCGTACAAGCAAAGCGCGAACAACGATAAGTTTTCGATTCCTTCCACAAGTGGCTTTATCATTGACAAAACACAGGTCGGCAAAGCCATAGATGAAATAGATTCTGCTCTTGAAAGAGTGAAGCAATCGAGCGCATATTCTCTCGATTTGACGGCGACCAACGAGTTTGATCCGGGCTGGAACATCACGGCTACAACCGACAAGTATTTTGCTCGCCTCTACAAAAATACAATCGACGGACGTGTCGATTTCAATCACTCGTTCAAGTATAAAGCGCACAACGAAAACGACGAGTCAGACAGTTTCAAGTTTACGCTTGGCAATATACAAAGCGGCGAAGTATATTTGATTTCGAGAAAGGGCACCAACACGCAAACCAAAGTTGACGGCGTGAGTGTCGATTCGCAATTCGATTTGCTCACGAGCATTATACAAACAAATGCGGCCAATATCGATTGCATAAAGAAAGTGGAAAAAGACGGAAGCACGTTCTATTATTTATATCAAAACAAGCAATCTACTTACGGCATTCAAGGCAAAATCGTCGATTTGATAAATTCAAATCCTGCCGACGAAGTGACGGATGTGCAGAATTATTTCAACACACAGACCAATGAAGTTGCAAGTGCCGAATTGGTCGTTGAAATCAAAAACGGACAACTTGTAGCCGTGAATGTTCAAACGGAGTTGCGTTATTGCCCGACGGGGGGCGAGTATACAGAGGAGAATATTCTTTTGACAAATAAAATTGAATTGACGGTGAATGAAAAGATCGATAAAGCAAAAGAATACGTTGCCCCGGAAAACGCAAATACGAAACTCGGTAAAATTGGTTTGAACAACGCAAAATTCTATCTTTTGTAATTATCGGTTTTTAAAATCAAATCGGCAAAGTGCAGACGGGCAATAAACACAGGACGTATTGCCCGTCTGTTATATATTTACGCACAAGTTATATCGCAAAACCACGGAGGATACGTGTCAGTGTTGCGATGAAATCTGTGCGATAAACGAGTTGTGTTGCCACATAGCCGCAGTTATGGAATAAAAACCAAAACTAGCAAACTTGAGCAAATGCGAGTGTGTGGAGTGCTCGTCGACAAGTATCAATTATTAATTCAAAAATCGTTCGGGCAGGCTCTTTCGGTCAGATAGAGAGTTGGTTTGGCGGATAGGATTCAAAAAGCATTTTTGCCGCAATCTTTAAGGGTTTTTGCCTCGGTATCGCCGAGGCGTTTTTTATGCTCGTGCGATAAAAAGGAGAAATCGCACGAGAAAGATTACAGCGTTTCGACAATGCTCGTGTCAATGTCAACGGCGTCTTTGATTGAGTCGGAAGGTATTCCGAACACAATCCCCAAAACGGTTGAAATGAGCGAAATGATTGAAGCAACAATGACAAATACAATCTTTTTATTCTTGTTATCCATAGGTTCTCTCCGTAGTTTATATTTTTTGCCACCGCGAAGATTTGCCTGCCCGAACGCCCACAATATACTACTGCGTTGCTCCGCTTTGCAAAATATTATGTCGCTTGTATGAAAAATTTTTTTGCAAAACGAATATAGTATGGTATGGAAAAATATAATATTGTTTTTATAAAAACCGAGGGCGGTGAAAAGGAGTTGTTAGGCAGGCGAGCGGAGGATTATGTCATTCGCGAATTTAGTGACTTTTCCGCAAAAAAGTGTCGTATCGCAAAACAGTCTGCATACAAAGAAGAAACGGCGATTCTCGACGGATACGTCAACGTGGTGTTGACGCTCGATATGCCGCTCGTAAAGAAAGCGGATATCGAGGCGCTTGCGGACGAGATGAAAAGAAAAAACATTTCCTCGATACACCTCGGCGCAAAGGATTCCGTTGCAAAAATTTGCATAGGAAAGGGCATCGATGAAGGCGTTTTTTGCGCGAGAAAGGCTTTTTTGAAGATTGATGATGCAAAAAGTTTTAATATAGTGTATAATCTTCTAAAAGACGAAATCCTTGACGGGCTTTTGCAAAACGGTGTTAATATTATCGACAAAGCCACGACGTTTATCGACGATACGGTCAGCGTGGAGCGAGGCGTGACGATAAAGCCTTTTTGCACGATAGAAGGGGAAAGCGCAATTCTTGCCAACAGTACGATTTTTGCTTCGTATATACGCGATAGCGTCGTGGACGGAGCGGACGTAAGTTGCTCGCATATCGTATGTTCCCACGTGCACGCGCGCGCGACGATAGGTCCGTTTGCTCGGCTTAGGCACGCCGTCATAGACGAAGGGTGCAGAGTTGGCGATTTCGTCGAAGTGAAAGCGTCAAGACTTCGCGACGGAGTCAAGTGCGCGCATCTGAGTTACGTCGGAGATGCAGACGTCGGCGAGCGTACGAACGTGGGGTGCGGAACGGTTTTTTGCAACTACGACGGACGAGAAAAGCACAAAACCACTGTCGGTGCGGAGTGCTTCTTGGGGGCGAACACCAATCTTATCGCGCCGTTGGTCGTAGGCGATCACGCGTTTATTGCGGCAGGCACGACGGTCACCCGTGATGTGGAAAACGGCTCGTTCACGATAGGCAGAGTACGGCAAGATACGAAACCGCAAAACTGAATACCCACGGCAAAGACGAGAGAAAAACAACTGAACTTAAGCAATAGATATATACGCAGGAGAAGAAATGATACTCATCGTAGGGCTGGGCAATCCCGGCATGAAGTACAAAAACACATATCACAACGTCGGATTTATGGCGGTCGACGCTTTTGCAAAAAAATGCAAGGTGAAGATTGCAAAATCCGAGTGCGACGCACTCACTTGCAAGGCAAGTTACAAGGGCGTCGATTTTGTGATTGCAAAACCGCAGACGTATATGAATTTGTCGGGCGAAGCCGTCAAAAAACTCGTTCGCGCCTATGACGTTGACGAAAAAAGTCAACTTGTCGTGTGCTACGACGACGTCGATTTGCCGATAGGAAAATTGCGCGTAAGACAAGAAGGCAGCGCAGGCACGCACAACGGGATGCGCAATATCGTCAAGGAACTCAATACGCAGGAATTTACGCGCGTGCGTATAGGAACGAAAACGGACGAACTTGCACAACACGAGGTTGAACTTATCGATTTCGTGCTATCAAAGGTCGATTTTGACAGCAAGCAAGTATTAACGACAGCGATAGAAAGTGCCGTCGAAGCGTTTGAAATGTTTATAGAAGGCGACGATATTCAACGCATACAAGAGAAAATCAATCGCAAAAAGTAACGAGACAAAATGAAAGCACCGTCGATTTTTCAACTTCAGAATATGGGCGAAAAGCTCGCTTCGTTGCAAGGCATCGGAGCAAAAAGACTTGCCGACGACAAACTGTCGGCGGTTTACGTTTTGCGTGTTTGCGAGGGCGCGAAAATCCATATTATTTCGCAACTCCCCGTTAGAAAACTCGTGGTGGCGTCCGACGCTTTGGGTGCAAAAAGCATAGCGAGCAAACTTGCAGGCTGGGGACTCAAAGTCGATTATCTGCCCTATCGCGACGACACTCTGATTGCAAGAAAGAGCTTTTCGGCGCAAGGCGTGAGAGAGAGAATAACCGCTCTCAAAGATATTGCTTTTGACGATGCGGATGCGGTAGTGACGTCTGCCGACAGCCTCCTTCAACTTTTTCCGAAGAGAGAACTCGTAAAAAAATACACGGTATGCGTCAAAAAAGAAGACGTAATTTCTCCACAGAAACTTGCCGATAGACTTGCGCTCGCAGGATACAAACGACAGGCGATGGTTGCCGACCCCGGCGATTTTGCGGTGAGAGGCGATATTGTCGACGTGTGCGATATTTCGGGCACGGCGTACAGAATCAATTTTTTTGATGAACTTGTTGAAAACATCAAGGTTATCGACATAGCGTCCATGCTCGCTTCAAACGAGGTGGACGGTGTTCGCTTTGCGCCTACAAGCGATATTTTGCTTGATGAAAAAGGGTACGATTTTGCGAGGGAAAGACTCTCGCTTTATCCCGAAAATAAAAACGCGCAACAAGCCAAAGAGTTTTTGAGCGTAGGCGCGTGCGATCCGTCTGCGGTGTGGGCATTGCCGTTTTTTAAGGATTGCACGGAAAATATATTTGAATATTTCAACGACGAAAAGCCGACTCTCGTCGTTTTTGACGAGCCGAGAGTGGTGAGCGACAAGTTACAGATTCTCGAAAAAGAGTTTGCAGGAAGAATAAAGACGCTCAGCGAGGGCGGAGAAATCCTCGACGAACACAAGGGTGTATGCATCACTGCTCTCGAGGTCAAAAGACAACTCGTTTTCACGCGAAAAATGGGCTTTTCTTCGCTTTCTTTGGACAATAGACTGTTTGAGCCGAAATACATAATCGAGCCGAAAACACGCCCCGTAACGAAATATTATCTCGATCCCGAAACCATCGTTCAGGACTTGAAAAACTTCGTTTTGAACGGCACGAAAGTCGTGATGGCGTGCGGCGGTCGCGAGCAAGCGAAGAATATAATCGAAAACCTGAGAGAATACGAAATATCTGCAACGTACAGCGAAGACGGCAACGGAGAGGGCGGTATTCTCGCAACGCCGCTCGAAGTGCAGACGGGCTTTATATATCCCGCCGTCAAAGCGTGTATGATAGGCACGGGCGAGTGCATCGGCAAGCACCGCACGAGCGAAATCGCCATAAAATCCACCGAGCAGGCACTTTCGCCGAAACCTGGTGACTACGTCGTGCACAAGATTCACGGCGTCGGGGTGTGCGAAGGCACGACGATTCTCAAGACGGGCGAATTCGAAAAGGAATATATCGTCCTAAAATATCGCGACGGCGATACGCTCTACGTTGCGACCGACCAGATGAACAATCTGCAAAAATTCGTCGGCGAAGAGCACCCCAAACTCAACAAACTCGGCGGGAAAGAATTCGAGCGCGAAAAAGAGAAAGTACGCAAATCCGTGCGCAAACTCGCAATCAACCTTGTCGAACTTTACGCAAAGCGCGAAAAGCAACGCGGTTTCAAATACAGCCCCGACACCGTTTGGCAAAAGGAATTCGAGGATAATTTCGAATACGAAGAAACGCCCGATCAACTCAAAGCGATTGCGGATATCAAAAACGATATGGAAAGCGGTCGCATTATGGACAGATTGCTCGTCGGCGACGTGGGCTTCGGCAAGACGGAAGTAGCGTTCAGAGCTATGTTCAAAACCGTACTCGATTCAAAACAAGCGGTGCTTCTTGCTCCGACGACGATACTTGCGCGGCAACATTATGAGAATCTTGTAAAAAGGCTTGAGCCGTTCGGTATAAAATGCGGACTTCTCACGAGGCTTCAATCCTCAAAAGAAAACGAGCAACTCCTCAAAGAACTCAAAGACGGCACGACGCATATGGCTATCGCAACGCACAAAGTGCTTGCAAAGGACGTGGAATTCCACGATTTGGGCTTGCTCGTGCTTGACGAAGAGCAGCGTTTCGGCGTTGAACACAAGGAAAAACTCAAAGAAAAATATCCGCTCGTCAACGTGCTTACGCTCTCGGCAACGCCAATACCGCGCACGCTGAACATGTCGCTTACGGGCGTGAGAGATATTTCCATGCTCGAAACCGCACCGAGGGGCAGATTGCCCATTCAAACCTACGTCGTGGGATACAGCGACGCGCTTTGCGCCGACGCAATCACTCGCGAACTTGCAAGAGGCGGTCAAACTCTCGTGCTTCTCAACGATATCGAGGCGCTCGAACCTTTTGCGAGCAGATTGCGCAGTATGTGCGAAGGGGCAAGGGTTATCACCGCTCACGGACAGATGGCGCCCGGTCAACTCGAGCAGAGAATCAGTGCGTTTTACGACAAGGAATTCGACGTTCTCGTATCCACGACCATCATCGAAAACGGCATAGATTTGCCCGACGCAAACACACTTATCGTTATAGACAGCGGACGATTCGGCTTGTCGCAACTATATCAACTCCGCGGAAGAGTGGGGCGCAGAGGCGTGCTTGCACACGCATATTTCACCGTTCCCGAAAACGGCACTATAACCGAAAACGCTCAAAAGAGGCTTGATTCGTTGCTTGAAAACACGGAGATAGGCAGCGGATTCAGAGTTGCGCTTGCGGACTTGTCCATAAGAGGCGCAGGCAACATTCTCGGAGCGGAGCAGAGCGGTCATATCGAAAAGGTCGGCTACGAAATGTATCTCGAACTTCTTGACGAAGCGGTACAGGAGATAAAGACGGGCGTCGTAAAGAAGCCCGAGCGCGACGTGGAAATGAAAGTGGACGCGGCGGCGTTTATCAGCGAAAGTTATATTTCGGGGCGCGACAAACTCAGAGTGTACAAGCAGATTTCAAAGGTTGCGTCAAAGAGTGCGAGAGATTCTCTTATCAAAGAACTCGGCGAGGTTTACGGCGAAGTGGATTTGCCGCTTGAAAACCTCATCAACATTGCGCTTTTGAAAAATCTTGCCTCAAACTACGACGTGTCGAGAATCGTCATCAACCGCAACGGCGCAGGCGTAAACTTTTACGACGCGGATATTTTCAAAAACGAAAGTCTTATGAACGCAGTGGCAAAAAACAGCGGAAGCGTGGTGCTTACAACAACCATACCGCCCTCAATGATATTCGAGGTAAACAAACTCACTGCCGAGCAGAAACTTGCAAAACTCATCGACTTCTTTGACGAAATCGAGTAAAATACGCCAACTACGAAATAACGGATAAATCCAATCGCATATGCAAAAAGCGCAGGTGACTGCGCTTTTTTGATGCGATAAAATCTCGTTTGTGCCAGTTAAACGATTCTCATTGCGGTGATATTTGCCCCAGTGAGATTTACGCTTTCTCCCGAAACGTTGTAGAGCGAAAGCGTAGTGCCGTCTGCGGTCGCGTTGTACAGAATCGTCTTTGACAGATTTGCCGAATTCGTCGACGACGCGTTTGCGGATATAATTTCGTTTGCGATTGCCGAGCCGTTTTCGTACAACTGAACGGAGAGATTGCCGTCGGTGGTTCTGGTGCCGGTTGCGCCGTACGTGACGAGATAAGTCCCCGTGGGGAGTGTTATCGCATTCGAGGCAAGCGACATTGATGTGGTCGGCGTCGTGGTTGAGTTTGCAAGAGGGATGATAGCCGCCGAAGCAACGGTTTGCGTCCCGTCGTAGGCATAGAGTGCGTCTTGCAGCGCATTCGTACCGGGTTCGCCTTGCGGCCCCTGAGGACCGACGGGACCTTGCGGACCGGTTTCGCCCTGAGGACCTGTTGCGCCCGTAGCACCCGTGGCGCCCGTTGCTCCTTGCGGACCGACAGGGCCTTGTGCGCCTTGCGGTCCCATTGGCCCCATAGGACCGACGGGACCTTGAGGACCGATCGGACCTCTTATATATTCGATTGTGTTTTGATTGCAGCACGTTCTTTGTGGCGAACAAGAATAGAAAAAGTTGAAAAACATAGGCATTCCCTCCTGATTTTTTATGTAGAAGAGGAGCAAAACGGTGCGTTTTTATCGGATTTCCGTTCGTGCGAGCGGAGGTTATGATTGATATTTTTCCGTATACCATATGCAACAATGTTTTTTTTTGTGATACAATGTAACCAAACGCCGATATAGGCGTATATTCTTTGTAAACATCAAGCACCAAAGTGCAAGGGAGTACGTTATGAAAGAAAAATTCAAGCAATTTCTTGAAGAGCATTTCAGAAAGATCGCACCGACGCAAGCGGCTATGGAATATCGAAAAGCCCTGTTGCGCCAACTACTTGACAGAGAGCAAGAGTTGCGCATAAAAGGCGTGAGTGACGATAATCTTATTTTCGATATGGCGGTTTCCGAACTCGGCGACCTCGACCAAACGCTTGCCAATTTCGAGCAAAGACAAATTCAAAGCGGCGTAGCAAAACGCAGAATCAGTGCGGCAAGCATCAGTGCTGCGGCAGTGGTTGCGTTGCTTACGATCGTATATCTCGTCGTCGGCGGATTCACGAATGTTTGGCACCCGACCTGGCTCATCGTGGTGGGTGGCGCATTTGTGGGTGCAAGCGTATTGCTCGTGTACGGAGCGGTCAAATTCGCTCTCAAAAAGAAATTCGTTCCGGTCAGAATATTCGTTGCGATATGCGAAGTTTTGCTGACGGTTTTCGTGTTTTTGCTTTTACAACTCGTGTTCAAAATTCAAGGTTCTTGGATGAGTTTTCTTGCAATGGTCGTGATGCTTTTGGGCGTAGATACGTCAATCGCATTTGCGACGAACAGTAAAATCAAATGGTTTGAACTTCCCGTATTTATCGAGATTCTGGGCGTTATGCTTTACGTCATTTTGGGCATCACCGTACAAGGCGTATGGAATCCTGGTTGGCTTATGTGCCTTGCGGGCGTTGCGTGCGCACTCGTTCAAATCATTGTCGTGATCGTCAAGAAAACGAAAGCGAAAAACGCGAAAGAAGAGCGCGAACTCGAGGACAAGAACGAGAAAGAAGATCAAAAATACTGGACTGAATGGGACGATTAAAATATCGTTTTGCATATATAAAATGCCGATTCGGAGCATAAGGAGAGATTTATGGCAACGACATTAAAGGCTGAAATGTGGGATAGAATGCAGTTTTTGTTCCGCAATTACTACGATAGAATGGTGCACGCAAAACTCACTTACGAGGGCAGTTTTGATATGGATGTGCTCAAAAACGTAGTACTTTACATGGTTGAGAAAGCACCCGTGTTGCACTCGAGTTTCAACACTACCGTCATCGAGCCGTATTGGAAGGAAGAGAATTACACCGTCGACGATATCGTGTCCTATCAAAGAGTCGAAGACGCCGACGAAGCGGCGGACAAGTGGCTCTTGGAAGTTATCCCTTACGACAACAACGTGCAGGTCAAACTTGCGGTTTTCGAGGACGACAAACACTCCATACTCGCTTGGCGCAACAACCATATGTGCATGGACGGCGGCGACCTCAAATATTTTCTCGCAACGCTTTGCGAAAACTATTCAAATCTCAAGGCAGGCAACTATTCGGCATTGCATATGAAGAGCGGATCGAGAAGTTTCGATCAGGTGTATTCGTTGCTCGAAGGCGAAGACCTTAAGCACGCAAAAGGCTTGTACAAAAACATTTCCAAAGCGCAAGACAAGGTTGCTTTCCCGTGGAGCGAAAGCGTAAGCGAGGACACCAACCAAATCGTAAAAAGAGTGGTTGACGAGCAGACTTTTGAAAAACTTCACGCTATGTCCAAAAAGATGGGCATCACCGTCAACGACGCGATTATGGCAACGGTATTCCGCTCGCTTTACGAACTTTGCGAACTCAAAGACGACGACAGTCTCACCGTGTCCTGCGCAATCGATCTCAGAAAGCATATTGTGGACGGCGGCTTGCAGGGCGGACTCACCAACCACACCGCGTGGATGGCAGTGCGTACGCTCGGCAAAGGCGAAACGATACAAGACACCGTCGTCAACGTCATACGCTCCACCAAGGGCTACAAGCGCGACAAATTTATGGGGCTTTATTCCTTGCCGCTTCTGAAACTCGCGTACACGATTTTCCCGCACGATATTGCTGAGTTTGCAATCAAAGCAGGATACGACAATCCGCTCATCGCCGTCAGCAATATGGGCCTTCTCAACGACAAGAAACTCACCCCCGACGGATTGAAACTCGTGGACGGATTCATTTCGGGCGCAGTGAAGTACAAACCGTTCTTCCTTATGTCGGTAACGACGCTTCTCAACAGAATCACGCTCTCGACCGCAATCAGAGGCAATCAAAAGGATATCGATATCGCAAATCGCTATTTCGATTTGGTGATTAAGAATATCAACGAATTTAACTCTATCAAACTCTGATTCGCCAAACAGTGCCTAACTTTGTCAGCACCTCTTGCCTGTCAACTCGTTTACGCATAGTAAATTAGGGTTGCCATTCAAGGGGTGCTTTCTCGTTATGCATCTGCTTGGCGAATCAGAGAATCAAACAGTGCCTAACTTTGTCAGCACCTCTTGCCTGTCAACTCATTTACGCATAGTAAATTAGGGCTGCCATTCAAGGGGTGCTTTCTCGTTATGCATCTGCTTTGCGACCCGAAGGCGCAAGCGGCTCATAACTTTGTTGAAAACGATAAAAAGTCGCTCGAAGGAGCGACTTTTTCTTTTTAACAATCATGCCGTTAAAATGGCAAAACGTTTCGATAATGAGATTTGAAATCGATTGAGCCTTGTGCCTATTTTTATTCTCGCACGTATTCGTCGGTTTTCACCGATAAAACGTCGTCGCTTATCTCGAAATACTTTTCGAGTTTGGGAAAGAGCGGTTTTGCGATTATTATTTTGTCCAGCATTTTGCTGAAAAAGCCTATAATCGTGCCTCCGCAAATTGCCGTTGCAAGCGTACCCCAGTATATTCCGCGAAACTCTTTGAACGCAATCAGCGTCATTGCCGAGCCTACCGCAAGACAACATAGGTCGAACACGGTTTTTACGACGGTTTGCCTAAGGTGATATCTTTCACTTATGCCTTTGACGAAAAAGTCGTAAACTTGCGGGTGCAGGTATGCCTTGAAAGACAGCGCCACGGAGAAGAACGTGAGCAAATCTCCGAAGATAAACAGCAACACCCTTTGCCACGTTTCATAACTTTCGGGCGGATTTATCGAAGTGTCGAAAGCGGGGATTTTTTGCCAGACGATAAGAATTGCGCCGTACAAAAGGCAGGATACGAAAGAAAAGAGATATCCCACTTTGAATCGTCTTACGATAATGCAAAACAAAACGATGAGTATGCCTTGCACGATATACTCCGCAAAGCCGAACTCGATGCCGAGAATCAGACTCAGAATATACGCGGGAGCAACGAGCATTGAAAGCCCGTATCCCGACGTCGTGAGCATAGCGACGGACAAAGCAAGCAGCACGATTGCCGCAAGATATATCGCTTCGCTTGGAAGTTTCAACTTTTTCATATTTCTCCACGGGTGTTTTTTGCCATAAAAAAACACAGCGCATAGCGTTGTGTGGCGAAAAGGTGGCTTGCGCCTGGAAAAGTCCACATAAGTTTTCATACAGTTTATAACACAATTTGCAGTGTATGTCAATGCCGAATTTTTTGTGTTTGCCTCGCGCGAAAATCGTCGAATTTGGATATTGCACATTTGTAGGATATGTGCTAAAATATTTTTATAGAAAATATCTTATATAAAGGGGTTCAATATGACATTTGCACAATTTTTGTTTGTTGCAATAGACAAACTGTTCGACGGCTCGCAAAACAACAAGAAGATGCTCCGTTTCAAAGACGTAAAGTTCGAGATCGAAACGGATATCGCGTACGGAAAAGACGACGCCGAAAAACTCGACACTTATTTCGTCAAAAAAGACGGAAACGACAAGTATCCCGTGTTCTTCTACATTCACGGCGGCGGCTTTGTGGCAGGCGACAAGCATTATCGCAGAGGCCTTGCGAAATGGGCGGCAAACAAAGGCTTTTTCGTTGTGAACGTCAACTACGGTCTTGGCCCGAAATATCTTTTCCCGAAGGGAATCGTGCATCTTGTGGACGCACTCAACTGGGTCGGCGCAAACGCAGAGAAATATAACCTCGACCTCGACAATATGTGCGTATCGGGCGACTCCGCAGGCGGATATTATTCCGCAATGCTCTCTTGCGTTGCCACCAACAAGGATTTGCAAGCAAAATTCGGCGTGACCACCGACCTTAAATTCCGCACCGCTATGCTCGATTGCGGCATCTACGATATCGGCGAAGCCCTCGGACAAAAAATGCCGTTCAACCTCACCGACAAAATCCTCTTCGATTTCAGCGGCGTTCACGTCAAAGACCTCGACAAGTACGAGTATTCCGACACGCTCGCACCTTTCGGCTTTGTCAACGAACAATTCCCCGTAAGTTTCATCACTTACGCCGAAAAGGATATGTTCTGCAAAGGCCAAGGTCAAAAACTCGTCAAAAAACTTCAGGATCTCGGCATTCACGTCGAAGAACACCACAGCACCAAATTCTTTGACAACCACTGCTATCCGCTCAATTGGAACAAGGGCGCGGCAATCGAAAATATCCGCCTCTGCGACGACTTCTTGAAGAGAGTGGTCAACAAAGAAGTGTAAAATCCGAAAACGAATCTTTTTTGAAAAAATACGCGTCGTCCGCACATAATCTCGTTGCAGACGACGCGTATATGTATCTTATAAATCAAATTTTAAGGAGGATTCAATGACAAAAAAGAAAATTTCAACAATTTTGCTGGCAATCGTGCTTGCAATCTCTGCGATTGCGCTTTCAGCATGCAACCAAGTGCCCGAAGAGTATAAGATTGAAAAATTTTACGGTGATTTTTCAAAGGGTATGGACGAGTGTTATCATGTCACCATTGGCTATTTTGATGAAAAAATGCAAGCAATGGCGGGAGAGACATGGGACGTTTTTTCGATTTCGAAAGGAACAGCCGTTTGTCGTGATAATTTTACAGGTGAGCGTATTGAAAAAACATACAAAGAAGCCGTTTTGGAAGAAGCAAACAGACTCATGTCGCAACTTGGCACCTCGGTTACTGTAAGCAAAAAGACAATAAGACTAAACGATTCAAACACTGTGTTACATTTTACAAGAACTTGGTATGATGAGAATCAACAACGAGTATTGGTCTTTAATTCTAATCAAGATATTGCGCAAGGCGTGTATAAAGCCGCAAGTGAAGGAGTAAGCGAGCAAGTTTTTTCGGTTGCTCTTGTATCAGAGGTAGTTGTGGATAATGTAAGTTATAAGGTTGTCGTCAACAAGGACTATAGGAGGATTTAATGACAAAAAAGAAAATTTCAACAATTTTGCTGACAATCGTGCTTGCAATCTCTGCGATTGCGCTTTCAGCATGCAATCAAGAGCCCGAAGAGTATAAAATCAAAAACTTTTATGGCACTTATGACAAATTCACTGACGACACATTTTTAATGTGGATAAGTCACGTTGAAGATGATGTGGAGAAAAGTTTTGCTCTGTGTTGGGATGTTGTATCGATTGATGAGGGTAAGTTTGTATACAAAGAATTTTCGACTAACAAAATCATTGAAAGCACATACAATCCCGTTTTGCTGGCAGAAGCAAAACGATTGATGGAGAAAATTGGAACATCAGTTACGGTAGAAAAGAAAGTAATAATGTTAAACGATTCCGCTACCGCTATAAAGTACAACAAGACAATATATAATGATCACCCTAAAATGCTTTTGCTTTGTCAAGGCGGCAAGGATGTTTCTTGCGGTGCATATAAGGATTTAGCAGACGAAAAAAATGTGTGTGTGTTTAGCGTGTATTTGAAATCGGTCATTGTATTAGATGATGGCAAAGATTACAGTGTAAGCGTAACAAGAGATTTTAGAAAGTGAGGAGTCTATACAGAAAGGGTTTTATTATAGATGAATTTTTAAGGAAAGAAGAAAAGGAGAGGGGAAAAACAATAATAATCGTTAAGTAACCGTTGTGCAATGGCATCTGCGGTTTTTTTATGCCAAAGGGTTTTGTTTTATTGAAAGTTGACGCAATTGGTGTATAATCAAATTATCAAACGAAAAAGAGGAGTTTATGGCAAAAGACAAAAAGGCGATTTTTTCGCCCAAAACGCAAGAAGTGAAGCCTGTTGACCAAAAGTATTCGCAAGAAGAAATTCAAGCGGCGCAAGCCGTCGTCGAGCAGGAAGAGAAAGACAAAGGTATGACCGTCGTGCAAAAGTTGAGCGTCGTTTGGACGATCATTTCAACCGTGTACGCAATCGTGTCAACCTGCACGTTCGTTGCAAAAAAGTGGGTTGATTCCGCTTACGCTTACGCATTGATACCGATGCTCGTTGTGCTTGTAATCACGTTCGTCGTGCTTGTCGTGCTCACGTTCAAAGACAAGAAAAAACTGCAAACCAACGTGAAGAATTACAAGAAGATTCTCGGCATATTCAAGGCGTTTGTCAACGTGTTTTTCCTTGCAATTTCCGCAGTGTCAATGGCGGGTATCGCAACGGGTGAAACGAGCCTTGTCAAATGGATCGTGTTTGTCGCAACGTTCTTCGTCGCGCTTATGCAACTCGTGCTCAAAATCACCAAATTCGCAATGAAACAAGTGCGCAAAGCAGTGGGCAAAAAGTACAAAGTCGAGATGCACAAATTCGTTGACGGAAAGAAGAAAAAGAAGTCCGTTGCCGATTCCGTGACCGAGCATAGTTACAAACAATAATCGATTGTATGTGCGCTTGAAACTGCGTTATAAACGCAAAAACAATAAGAAAGCAAACTTCAAGACAAATTGCATAAACAATGCTTTATATACACAAAACCGACGTATTAAACGTCGGTTTTGTGTTTTTGTTTTGATTTTACAAATCTGAGTTTTTATGCGAATAGCATCGCAAACCCGTGATTATTTCGCTTTGAAACGTGCTTATTCTATGCCGAAAAACTTGTCTATAAGTTGCCACGGCTTTTCGTAATACACGCCGCTTGCTTTTGCGGAGTTTTCACAGAAAGTGCGCAGGAACAACTCTTCTTTGCCTGTGCAAACCGAATCGTACGCTCTTGCGATTTTCGTTGAGAAAAGCATATACGGCACGGGGTCTGCGCAGTGTTTGCGAACACTCACGGGAGTGTAGTGATCCGGCATAACCAGCATGGTCAAATCTTCGTCGTTTTCTGCAAAGTGCGATACGATGGGTGAGATGATTTTTTCGTCTATAAATTCGATCGCCTTTATCTTGCCTTGCACGTCGCCTTGATGACCGCACTCATCCGTTGCCTCGATATGCACGAAGCAGAAGTCCGCCCCGTCGTCAAGTGCTTTTATTGCGGCTTGCGCCTTGCCTTCGAAGTTGGTGTCGAGCGTACCTGTCGCGCCTTCGACGTCAATCGAGGTCATTCCGCAACCGACGGCTATGCCTTTTAGCAAATCCACCGCGCTTATCATCACGCCTTTTTTGTCGTATATGTCTTCAAAGTCGGGTATGGACGGTTTCGTGCCTTCTCCCCAAAACCATACGGCGTTTGCGGGATTTTCTCCTCTCTCTATGCGGCGCAGATTGACGGGGTGGTCTTTGAGGAGTTGATACGAGTTGTAGATAAACGACGTCAAATCTTTGCCGAGAGGACCTTTGGGAAGATACTCGCCGATTCGAAGTCCGCTTATGTCGTGGGGAGGCGTCAAATCGTCTTCGGCTTTTTGATGAGACGCGATAAGGCAGTTGCGATAACTTGCGCCCGTGTAGAATTTGAATCCGTCCGAGGACAGATTGTCTTTCACGCACGCCATAAGTTCGCGCGCCTCGTCGTCGCTTATCTCACCTGCGCTGTAATCGAGCATGATTTTGTCCTCGAACGGTTCGTCGTCCGAGAGCGTAACGAGGTTGGTGCGCACGGCAAGGTCGTCCGCTTTCATATCTATGCCGATAGAGAGCGCTTCCAAGGGACTTCTTCCCGTATAGCAAGAGCGCGCGTCAAAACCCAGCGCGCCAAGGTTTGCCACATCGCTTCCTGGCGTCATACCGTCGGGAATGGTTTTCACAAGCCCGATTTGAGCGGTCTGCGCAAGAGAATCCATATTCGGGGTATGAGCGGCTTCGAGGGGTGTTTTTCCGCCGAGCGAGTCAATGGGATAATCCGCCATACCGTCGCAAAGCACGAGAACGTATTTCATTTTTGTTTCTCCTTGCGGATATGATAATTCTTTCACTTGCATTTGTCAATTTTATGTGATAATTTATAATAATAAGCAAGGTGTATGGCAAAGCCATACGAAAAGGTGGAACTTTGGCAAAATCCGTAGACAAAAACCTCAAAAAACTGCCGCTCGGCGCGATAAGACCTCAAGGCTGGCTGCTTGACGAGATGCTTTTGGTGAGCAATCTTCAAAAGCGTATCGGCTCGCTTTCGGGGCTTGTGAAAAACGGCGAGTGGAACGGCGCGGAGAGTTTGCCTCGGTACGTGAGAGGGTTGATATTGCTCTCGTGCGCCCTTGACGACAAAACGCTCAAGGAAAAGGTTGCAAGTTATATGGCACCTATTTTTTCGAGCGCGAACGAAGGCGGAGATTTCGGACCGAAAGACACGCTGTCGCTCACGCCCAAAATCGAAGCGGTTAAGACCTTGCTCACTTATTACGAAGCCACCGACAACGAGCGAGTTTTGCCTTTCTTGAAAAAGTTTTTCAAGAGCCAGTTCAACACTTATTCCGTTAGTTCGAGTTGGTACGATTCGAGAGCGAGATTGCTTGAAGAAATCGGCGCGATCGAGGCGGTATACAGAGAGACGGACCTTGAATGGTTGCAAGACCTCGGAGAGAAATTGCGTGACAGTTCAAACGACTGGTTCAGACTTGCCGCGCGCTTTCCGTACAAAAAGCCGTACCAGCGTTATATATCGCAATCGACACTTAAACATATCCAAAAGCAGGTTTTAACCTTTGAATCGGTGCAAACCGACGAAAAGAAGCGCAAGATTTTTACGCCTGTCTACGTTGACAATCAGTGGCAGAAAAAGAAACATAAACGAGCGGTGGAAACGAGCGGAGTCAACCTCGCAAAAGCAGTGAAATATCCTGCCGTGTACGGAAGATTCATCGGGGACGACAACCTCAAAAACTTGTCGCTCAAACTCGTTGACGCACTTGACAAATATCACGGAACGCCACTCGGTATGTTTGCTTGCGCTCCGAGAATCGCAGGTGCAAAAGGCGTGAGCGCGGTGGATGTCGAGGCAAGCGTAGAGATGATAGAATCTCTTGTCGAGGTCGTCAAGGAAACAAGAGATTATTCGCTCGTCGATAAACTCGAACGCATAGTTTTCAATCTTGTATCGGGAGCGTGCCTTGACGATTGCTCGGCGGTTCAGGACACCGTTTACGTCAATCAGACCGAAGCGTCGCAGTCAAGAAAACTGCCTTATGCCGACGCGGACAACGCCTTCTATTCGAGAAAAGCGTCAAGAGGCGCAATCGCGCTTTTGAGCGCATATCCTCTTTATATGCAAACCGCTTGTATGGTTAAGGACGAGGAACTCAATTTTCTCACCTACACGCCGTGCGTCATGGACGTGTCCGTAGGCGGCAGCAATCTCACGATTTCGGAACGGACGGGATACCCGTTCAGAAATGCCGTCGTATTCAAGGTTGAAAAGGCGGACGGCGAACCGGAAGTGAAAATCAATTTCCGTGTGCCGAAAAACACTTATATGCAACTCATTTCGGGCGGTCAGATAGTGGCAAGCGGCACGAGAGAGATTTCCGTCAAGTGCATACTCAAAGCGGGAAGCACTTTTATGCTCAAAATGAACATCCCGCTCACCGTCGAAACCAACGATGACGGCACTCGCAGTTTGTTTAAAGGCAACCTGCTTATGGCGCTCAAATTGCCAAACGAAATAAGGCAAGACGCAGGCGACAGACGTACAATCGTCGTCAAATGCACCAAAAAGTGGAATATAACGCCCGTTCTGTCCAAAAAAGCGAGCAGAAAATTGTTTGAGGAAGAGCGTGTTGTCGTCAACGAGATTTCAAACGTGCCGTTCAGACAGGAACAACCTCCGTTTGAACTCAAAATCCGTTCCAAAAACGTGCTCAATTGGGAGTATGACGTCAACGGCTTCGAGCAGATTCCCAAGAAATGCAGTTTCTCCGAAGAAAGCCTCGAGAGAACGTACGTTCCCTTCGGTTGCACGCTCACGAGAATCGCAAAATTCCCCAAATGCCTCAAATAAGAAGGTGAATTATGAAGACGCTTGAAAGGAAGTATTCAAAAATCGAGAGAGTGGTGGCAAAAGGCAAGTTTTCCGCTTGCGTTTATTTGCGCACCGTTCTTCTTGCCGTAATTCTTGGCGGACTCACCGCCGTGATTTGGGTGTTCAAAGACAAAATCGAGGGCTTGTTTACAAAAACCGAGCCTGCGCAATATCTCACCGACGACGTGACGCGTTGGGTGCTTCTCGGCGTTGGCGTAATAGTTCTGGTCAGTCTTGTCATCGAAACCATACGACTCAACTCGAAAGAACTCGTCCTTACTCCCGACAAAGTGGTTTTCAGAGAAGGTATTTTCAACGTTCGCTCGGTCGTAATCCCTCTTTGCGAGATAAAAATGGTTGAAACCAAGCAAAACTTTTTCCAACGTCTCGTCGGTGTCGGCAGTCTTCTCATCGTTTCCGACGCTCAACAACCCTATCTCGTCAAAAATCTCAAATCACCCGACCGTCTTTCTCGCCGCATCATGCGCCAAGTCGCAGATGCCAACGAGTCGATGAGAGGGGGGTATGGTGTGCCGCAATTCCGTTTTTCGGGTTATGCCAAATAAGCGCACCAAAGCGTGTCTAACTGCGTCAGGCACGACTTGCTCCGAAATCACGTACGCTTTGTACGTTGGGTTTCGGCTCAAGCCGTGCCTTTCTTGTTATACGCCGCTTTGGAGCGCTTATTTAGTCTATAGTTTTGCAGTATTCACGGTCTGCCGACTCATTTGCGCTTTGGTAAATTAGGGTTGTCATTCAAGGGGCGCTTTCTCGTTATGCATCGATTTGGCGCACTTATTTTTACTATATAAAACACGACTTGCTCCGAAATCACGTACGGCTAGTACGCTAGGTTTCGGCTCAAGCCGTGCCTTTCTTGTTATACGCCGCTTTGGAGCGCTTATTTAGTCTATAAATTGGAAGTATTCAATGCCTGCCAACTCATTTACGCTTTAGTAAATTAGGGTTGTCATTCAAGGGGCGCTTTCTCGTTATGCATCGATTTGGCGCACTTATTTTTACTATATAAAACACGACTTGCTCCGAAATCACGTACG
>JBNMJA010000015.1:0-19888 GCA_050873585.1 Bacillota bacterium
ATTCTATCCATTGACATCTCGTGGTTTTCTAATCTCGATTTAAAACAATGCAATTTATGTCTCATTGCCTTTATACTTTTCTTTGAAATTTTCATCACAATTTTCCCTGCCTCGGTAAGTCTAATTCTTTTTTTAAGAAATGTGAAACTGCGGGACAGTTTTGTTATTTGGGTTTTATTCTTATTAAGCTTTATCCCAAGAGAATCGCAAAGCTTTTCGATAAGTTTCAAGCACTCTTTGAGATGCTCTTTACTATGGTGTATCAAGTAGCCATCATCCATATAACGTCCGTAATACTTGATATGCATCTTCTCTTTGATTGCGTGGTCAATCTCGTTTGGATAGAAAAGCGCGCAGGTTTGTGATATTTGGCTACCCAGCCCAAGACCCGCGCCACCGCCAAAATTATCAATGAAATCATATATTAATCTCAAAATTCTTTGGTCTGCATATTTCTCTGTGATTTTTTGTTTAAGGATTTCGTGATTTATCGTATCAAAATATTTTGAAAAATCAAATGTAAGCACATAACCATCGGTTCCATTGTGCCTATAAAATGAACGCAAATGTCTTTTTAATCTATTGATAGCAAAGTCAATCCCTTTATTTTTCATACACGCACCGTTATCATATATAAACGTTCGCGACAACATTGGTGTAAGTGAATAATCGCACAGGCACTTTTGAACAACGCGTTCACTAATGTGCACACTCTTTATATGGCGAAGCTTGCCTCGCTCCATTATTGTAAATTCATAAAAGCCACCGCTCTTATATTTGTTGTTCATCAGTTTTAGATAAGTGTCGGTAACATTAATTGTAGCATTCGTTTTATATAATTGTGTACTACATTTCCATCCGACCCCGAGACAGCTACGGCGATAACTTTCAAACAAGTTATCCCACGTGAATACTTGTTCGAAATCGTCGTATACACAAATCTTTTTAGCTCTTTTCGCATCTCGTGCAGCTTTTCTTCTTATGTATCTATTTTTATGTCTCTCGACGCTATTCATATTTCTCCTATAAGCATTGACACCTCGTATGGCAAAAGCGGGACTAGCCACATAACATTCCAACCATTAAACCAAGTTCCGCGGGCTTGGCAATGCAAGAAGCGTTCGATTGTACGTATCGAAGTGTTGATTTAAAGAAACGGACGAACAAAGCGAGGAAATGAACGAACCAATCGACGAAAACTCCGTATCAAAAGAAAACGACTCCAACGAGGAATCGTCCAAAGACAACACCGATTTCAACAAGTAAACGACCGAAGTTTTCCCCACTCGCCGAAAACCGACAGCGAATAATCTACAAAAAAACACTCGCACGAGTGTTTTTTTTTACAATATTCATTGATAATCTCATTCCGTTCGGATTGATATCAATATAAATTAGGTGTGGACAGAGTCCACCCTCAATTATTAATTATTCATTATCAATTATTGATTCTCAATCAATAACCTAATTCTTCGTCTATCACCACAATTTCGTACGGACAATTCGTGGGTTTTCTCCACAGCACGGCCAAGCCTTTGCAAATACGTTCAGGGCTTGAGCAATCGTGGCACACGCCGTCCACTGCGCAGGGCGTATTTTTGTGAAGTCGCACGGCGTTTTTCGGCGCGGCAATATTTCTTGCGCGCCACAGAGCCTTCTCGAAGTCGGGCGCAATCTTGTTTTTGCCGACGATGATATACACTCTTTCGTGTCCGTACAACTCCCCTGCGATTCTGTTGCAATTGCCGTCAATATTGACGATTTCGCCCGTTTCGGCAACGCCGTTCGCACTAGTTAGAAAAACGTCTGCGGTGAGCGACTCTTTCATCACTTCTACGGGAGTCTTTCCGTCCGGGTTATCGAATCTATACAGCACCTTATTGTGCTTTTCAAGCATTTTCAAAATACCCATATCATCGAGTGTCACAGACCCGCCGAATCCGACGCTTTTTCCGTCTATTTGCGCATTGAGATACTCGTTTGCTTCGTTTATCGTTGAAAACACTGAAACTATAAATCCGCGCTTTTCAAGATTGTTTTTCAAAGTGGAAAAATCCATATATATCTCTTCCCTTATTCTGCGTTTTGCTAGTTATGAAAAGCGCAACGGATTGACCGTTGCGCCCTTTTTTCGTTATTGCACTCTGACTATATCGGTTTGCGCAAAGTTTTTGATTTCTTTCATATGGCTGTTTGCCTCTTCGAATGTGTTTTGAGGGGAGCCCTTATGAACGTATGTTTTGCGCTTAAGCACGAAGAAGAATTTGCCGTCTGCGGCTTCGATCGTGTAAGTGCCGATGATAGCGTGAGATTTAAAGCGGTTGATTGCTCTCTCGCAGTACTCTTGAGTCGTGTAGTTGGAACTCTCGTAGATATTGTTGCCGCTTGCGTCGTAAAGCGTGTAGAACCACTCTTGCGTTCCGTCGCCCTTATCCACGTGTTCGATGACGTACTTGCCGTAAATGACGGACTCGTCAAATCCTGCAACGGACTTTGGCGCTTGACGTTTATTCTTGGGCGTCTTGAGCGCGGCAAACGGAGGAGCGACCTTCTTGATGACGACTTTCTTATCCTTGTTTGCGTTGAGCGCTTCGAGTTCAGCCTCTTTTGCGGCGAGTTTCTTTGCAAGAGCCGCAGACGGAGTGCCTTCGTAGTAGCATGCATCCTCGGGATCGTAATAGTATCCTTCATAAGTTCCGTCGTATTTAGACCAGTCGTCGGGTTTCTTTTTGACGACTTTCTTAGTGGCAGGTTTTGCAACGCCTTGTTTCTTGGGTTCTTCGACGGGAGCAGGCTCAACGGGAGCAGGCTCGACGATCGGTTCGGGTTTAACCTCTTCCTTAACGGGCTCGGGTTGCGGCTCGGGCTTGGGCTCCTCCTTAATTTCTTCCTTAACCTCTTCCTTGACGGGTTCGGGTTGAACGACAGGCTCTTCCTTAACCTCTTCTTTGATCGGTTCGGGAGCAGGTTCGGGAGCAGGTTCGGGGATCGGCTCTTCTTTGACGGGCTCGGGAATCGGTTCTTCCTTCGCTTCCTCGACGGGAGCGACATCGATCGGAGCAGGCTCGGTTTGAGGAGCAATCGGCTCTTCGACGGGAGCAGGCTCGACAGGAGTTTCGACGACAGGCTCTTGAGATTCGGGCTGTGTAGCGGGTTCGGCTTTTTCTTTCGAAGCGCCGCGTTTCGCCTTTCTACCGCGCATAAGGCTCATAAGTTCGTTACGTTTTTGAGCGAGTTTTTGGTTGAGGCGCAATTCCTCACCTGTAACGCCGTATTCGGCAAAGAATTCGTTTTCGGCATTATCTTCTTTTGCGTCGTTACGCTCTTTTATTGCCTTGAGGATGTTGACGACAAAAACGACGACGAGGCAAGCCGTCGCGAGAATACAAGCGACGATGACGATCACTGCGGTGATTCCGTTAAGCGGTCCGAGATTGATGTCTGACATAGTTTCGACTCCCTTATCAGAGTATTATACTCCCTCATTAGAGTATTATAAACATTATCATATTATCACACAAAGCGTGCGAGCGCAATACATTTTTATTTTTTTCCGTCAAATCTTGCGTTTAGCCCTCTGTTTTCGGCAAATTTTGGCAAAAATCGGCAAGAAAAACGGATATAATGTTCCGACGAATACAATTGAAATTCTAACAAACGGCGCTTCGAAATATCAACAAAACGCGATTAAAAGCGAGCGCAAAACCAACGAAACGCATAGTATAACGCACACTCCTCTGCACTTTTTCACTTTGTCGAGAAACACGAATCTCGACGCAAACACCATCACGACGACGAGTGCCGCGAGGGTTACGACGTCGGCGGCGACCGACACCGTCGAAATACTCACGCTGCCCACCAATCCCACGAAAAGCCTGAACGGAATAAGCAGGTATTTGAGCGGCATAACGATTGCGCCGATACCCGTGAGCGATGCAAGCAACGTCAGCACTATCGCAACGACGTAAAACGCCATAATATACGGCAGAATCAGCCAGTTCGAGAGCACGAACAACGTCGGGACTTCGCCGAAAAAGTACGCCACGAATGGAAGCGTGAAAAGGTTGGTCGCAAATGATAGCGCGCAAACTTTTGCGAAATTCGTTCCGATTTTGCGTTTCGGGCTGATCTTATTCACGATTTTAAGTCCCGTTCTTTCAAAAGGCCTGTCGGAGAGGAAAATACCCGTAACCGAAGCGAACGAGAGCAGAAATCCAACGTCGAAAAGGTCCGCCGGGCGCACGAGCAAAATGACGATTGCGGCGAGCGAAATCGACGACAAGTCGTCTTTCTTCCTTGAAAATGCGGACGAAAACATATACACGCCGCTCATAATAACCGCGCGCAGCGACGATGCCGTAAACGAGCAAAGCATCGAATAGAAAAACGTTGCAATCAGCACGATGGCGAAGCTTATTTTGGGATTGACTTTCAGTTTTTTGAGCACGAAATAGAGTGCGGTTGCAAGCGTCGTGACGTGAAGACCGCTCACAGCAAGCACGTGTGCCAAACCGCTTGACTTTATGTCGTCGTACATATCCGAGTCGATACCCGACTTGTCGCCTATGACGAGCGCCTGCACTATCGAAGCGGTCTTATCGTCGAGATGCGTATGGAGAATTCGCTTGATTCTGACCTGCAGATTTTCGGGGAAATCGAGTTTACCCGACGCAACCTTGCATGCCGAGTATGCGGTAAGCGAATATCTTTGACCGCTTGAAATTTTACGCGGATAATAGTTGTCGAATTTCTCGTGCGCAAAGTAGCGCAGTTTACCGTCCAACTTCACCGTATCGCCGGGCGAAAAGTCGGGAGCGTCGTCAAGGTATGCGTACACCCTCGCCTCGTACTTTATCTCAATTCCGTTTATCGTGATTTGGTCGGCGTCGAAGGAATAACTTTTGCCGTTATACACGATTTCGCTATTGACTCTGACGGTCATTTCGCTCGATAAATTATGCAATTTCACGGAATTATATTGCAAATTCGTACTCGTCATCGCGACGAATCCTACGAGAAGTGCGAGCGGAACATAAAATAGTTTTCTCGACTTTTTGAAAGCGGCGGTAAGCGAAAGAGCCAAAATAAAAACGGCAAGCAACGCAAGGTACACCCACATTGACAAGCCGTAAAACGCTTCGGACGCAATAATGCCCGCAACGAGAGAAAGAGCAAACCACAGCATAGGTCTATAGTTGAATATTCTCCTTCCCTTGATTCTCATTTTTCTTTTGCACACGCCGACATACTTTCGTTCGAAGCGAAAACATATCGTCAAAAATACTGCAACACGGACTTTATCTATAATTTTTGACGAGATAAACTCCGTGTTGATATAATTACTTTCTTCCCGTGATAACCACGTCCGCGCCCAAACCGAGCACGTTTTTTGCAACCACGTCGCCGATTTTTACGTCGTCGGGAACGCGCAGTTTGCCAATAAACGCCACCACGTCAAAGATTCTTTCTTTTGGAACGGTGGTTGAAGTTTTGCAAGAGGCAACGCCGCCCGATACGGTTTCAACGAGCGTAGTCACGTTCCTTTTAGGGTGAGTATACTCTTCCTTCCCGTACAACTCGCCTCTTTTGCAAGTGTTGCCGCTCACAACCACTTCACCGTTGATTTCCTCGATCGTGAGAGGACAGCCCATTGGGCAATTTATGCAAATAGTATTCATTTTTCAAGCCTCACGATAATGTCGTCCGTCACTTGAGATTTGTCAATGACGACGTTGCCCATTTCACCGGGCGCAAGCACCATACACTTCTTGCTTGCAAGGATATTTCCGCTGCTTTCCACGATGAGTTTGTAGTTCTTGTACATGTCGCCGACGCGGAAGAAAATCTGCACTTTACCCTCGCCCTTATTCACTCTTTGAGGAAGCGCGTATCTCACTCCGTCCTTTGCCGTGACGCACACTTGCTCCGAGCAGTTTTCGGCTTTGCCCAGCGCATACAAAGCGGCGTGTTCGCCTGCGATTTCAGCCTCGTGAGAAACGTTATCCACGAGGTCGTGAACGTGAAGCACGTTCCCACAAGAGAATATACCCTTCACGCTCGTCATTCTGTTTTCGTCAACCACGGCGCCGTTTGTCACTCTGCTCATTTCCACGTTCGTGCCGTTTAGCAAATCGTTTTCGGGGATAAGACCGACAGACAGCAACAGCGTATCGCACGCCACGTATTCCTCTTTTGAAAGGTCGGGTTTTCTGTCTGCGCCGACGGGAGCGTACCAAAGTCCCGTCATACGCGGCTTACCTTCCACTCTCGTGATGGTGTGGCTGTATTTGATGGGGATTCCGTAGTCGTCGAGGCATTGCACGATATTACGTTTAAGACCGCTCGAATACGGCATGAGTTCGAGCACGAGTTTGACGTTTGCGCCCTCGGTGGTCATACGTCTTGCCATAATCAGTCCGATATCGCCGCTTCCGAGGATAACCACGTCTTTCCCGACGAGATATCCGTCAAGGTTGCATATCTTTTGTGCCATACCTGCGGTATACACGCCTGCGGGGCGAGTACCGGGCAAAGCGATTGCGCCTGCTGTGCGTTCTCTGCACCCCATGGCAAGCACCACCGCGCCTGCTTTTATAGTGCAAAATCCTTGCGTAGGCGAAAGCACTTTGACCTCTTTGTTTTCGTCAAGGGAAAGCACCATGCTTTCGAGCATAACGTCTATATCTTCCGCCTCAACTTTTTTGCGGAATCTGTCGGCGTATTCGGGGCCCGTCATTTCCTCTCCGAAATAGTGGAGTCCGAATCCTTGGTGAATACATTGATTGAGGATACCGCCGAGGCGCACGTCTCTTTCGAGGATAAGCGTTTTTGCGCCCTGTTTACGAGATGCCAAAGCCGCCGCCATACCTGCAGGGCCGCCGCCGATAAT
The DNA here is from genome assembly GCA_050873585.1 of Bacillota bacterium. GTDB lineage: Bacteria > Bacillota > Clostridia > Christensenellales > CAG-917 > CAG-475. The sequence continues at coordinate 6,890 of JBNMJA010000015.1, forward strand.
CACGACGTCGTATGAAAGTTCTCTCATCTTTGCACCTCCTTTACTCTGCACACGGCGATAGAGGAATCTTCTCCGCCACCCTTTCTCACCTTATCGAGCGGAATATTCAATTCTCTCGATATGATTTCCATAACTCTCGGACCGCAGAATCCGCCTTGGCATCTGCCCATACCCGCTCTCGTGCGGCGTTTTACTGCGTCCACGGTATATGCGACGAGCGGCGAGTGGATAGCGTCCACGATTTCCGCCTCGGTGACCTTTTCACAGCGGCACACGATTCTGCCCCAAGCGTTATTCTCTCTTATAAGAGCGTTGAGTTCGTCCTCGCCGAGTTCGAGCAATCTCTTATGCTTTGGCATAACTGTGACGTATTCGTCTTTGAGCGCCGCGCCCGACATAATTGCGATTTGCTCGTCGATATATTCGGCAATGGCAGGAGCGGAGGTAAGCCCCGGAGAACAAATACCGATTGCCATAACGAAGTTCTTTTTGATTTGAGATTTTCCGATAACGAAGTCGTGACCGATAATCGTACGCAATCCCGAGTACACTCTTATGCACTTATTGAACGCAGGGCACTTATAGGAAAGCGGAACGCTTTTTCTCAATGCGTCGAGCGAGTCGAGCGAAGAAGCGGTATCGTCGTCGTCCGCGGTATCTATTGCGGTAGGACCGTATATGACGTTTCCGTCTGCGGTGGGAGCGACGAGCACGCCCTTTCCTTGAATCGTAGGAAGTTGGAATATGACGGTATTGACGTTTTTCCTCTCTGCGTTATCGAGCACGAAATAATCGCCTCTTCTATAAGTCGTATCGTAATGTTCCGCGCCAGCAAGGTCGTTCACCTTTGCGCCGTGTGCGCCCGCGCAGTTGACGATATACGTCGTTTCAAACTCACCGTCGCTCGTTTTGACGATATATCCGCCGTCTTTATCCTCTATTGCGACCACTTCTCTTTCGAGCAGTATTTCCGCACCGTTGAGAATTGCTCTGTCTGCGTACGCAATGCACAGTTGATAAGGCGAAACGATGCCTGCGCTCGGAGCGTAGAGCGAAAACTCTATATCGTCCGCAATATGCGGCTCGAAGGCAAGAGTCTTTTCTCTATCCCAAATCTCCACTTCCACGCCGTTTGCTTTCGCTTTCTTAGCGAGCGTTTCGATTCCATCGTACTCCTCTTTGGTCGCAACGACGATAGAGCCGCATTTGAGGTGCGGCACGTCGAGTTCTTCCGCGTCTTTCCACACGAGCGGATTTCCCTTGACGTTAAAAGAAGCCTTGAGCGTATTCGGGTCGCAGTCGTATCCTGCGTGCACGATTCCGCTGTTGGCTCTTGTTGAAAAAGAGGCGACGTCGTCTTGCTTTTCGAGGAGCAAAACTCTGAGGTTGCGACGCGCAAGTCTGTCAAGCGTTGCGCAACCCACGATACCGCCGCCGATGACGATACAATCGTATTTCATATTTCTCCGTGTTGCCAAAAGGCAAAAGTTTTATTTCACGTTAAATTTTTTCTTGTATGCTTCGAGGTTATCCTTGATGATAAGTTCCGCAAATTCTCTGTTTTTAACTTGGAAGACCGTAGTCTGCTTTCCTTCGAGTTGTTTGTACACTCTGAAGAAGTGCGACATTTCTTCCATAATGTGAGCGGGCAATTCCTCGATTTCCTTGTACGTATTCCAAGTCGGATCTTTGAAGGGAATCGCGATGATTTTGTAGTCCATCTCTCCGCTGTCTTGCATCATCATCACGCCGATAGGATAGCATCTTACGAGGGCGAGCGGCACGATAGGCTCGGAGCAAAGCACAAGCACGTCGAGAGGGTCGTTATCCTCACTGTAAGTGAGCGGAATAAAGCCGTAGTTTGCGGGATAGTGCGTGGAAGTATAAAGAACTCTGTCCAAAATCAAAGAACCGCTTTCTTTGTCGAGTTCGTATTTATTTTTGCTGCCTTTGGAAATCTCTATGCAAGCGAGAAAATCCGTCGGTGTGATTCGTTTGGGGTCAACGTCGTGCCAAATACTCATTTTTGGTATCTCCCTTAATTTTTTATCTAGATAATTATAATAATTTGTTTTACAAATGTCAATATAAGTCGGTATAAAATCTGACCTCATATCGATTGATAAAACCCCGTCCGTGTGCTAAAATCAGTATTTGAAACACGAAAGGACGAAAAAAACGAAATTATGTTCAAACTTCTCAAATATCTCGAAGGCTACCGTCTAAAAACCGTGTTCGGCCCGATATTCAAACTCATAGAAGCGGTGTTCGAGTTGTTCACGCCGATAGTCGTGGCGTGGATAATCGACAACGCCATACCTATGGGGCGAAACGGCGATTTTTCGGGCTTGGTTTACGGCGGTCTCATAGTGCTTGCGCTCGGCGTATTCGGGCTTGCTTTTGCCCTCACGGCGCAATTTTTCGCCTCTCGCGCATCTCTCGGATTCGGCACGAACTTAAGGCGCGATTTGTACGCTCATATCAACACGTTTTCTTACACCGAACTCGACAAGTTTTCCACCACGTCGCTCATCACGCGTCTTACGTCGGACGTCAATCAGGCGCAGCAAGCGGTGGCAATGTTCATTCGCCTCGTTTTGCGCGCTCCCTTCATCGCAGTCGGCGCAATCGTGATGGCAATGCTCATCGACCTCAAACTCTCCTTGATATTCGTGGCGGCGGCGCTTTTGATAGGCGCGATGCTTGCGGCGATAATGCTCGCCACGATGCCCAAATACAAGCAAGTGCAGTCAAAACTCGATGACGTGTCGAGGCTCACCAAAGAGAACTTATCCGGTGCGAGAGTCGTGCGCGCTTTCGGCGCAGAAGAGCGTGAAAAGACAATTTTCGACAATGCGGCGCAATCTCTTTCCAAGGCGTCCGTAAAAGTCAGCGCGGTATCTTCCCTTCTCAATCCGCTCACCTATTCCGTTCTCAACCTCGCAATAATCGCGATTTTGTATTTCGGCGGAAAAACCGTATACGCAGGCAACCTCACGCAAGGCGAAATAATCGCGCTCGTCAACTATATGACGCAGATTCTCAACGCGCTCATCGTCTTTGCCAATCTTTTGGTGACTTTCACCAAGGCTTCGGCGTCTGCTGCTCGCATAAACGAAGTGTTTGAAGTTTCCTCGTCCATGAGCGAAGGAAGCGGCGCGCTCAAAGACGAAACCGCTCCTGCAATCGAGATGACAAACGTCTCTTTCGGTTACGGCGACAATTCCGAGCCGTTCTTGAAAAACGTAAATCTAACCGTGCAAAAAGGCGACAGCGTCGGCATTTTGGGCGGCACGGGCAGCGGCAAAACCACCCTCGTATCGCTTATGTCGAGACTCTACGACGCAACGGAGGGCGAAGTGCTCGTCTACGGCGAAAACGTCAAAAATTACACCAATATTCAACTTCGCGAAATCTTCGGAGTCGCTCCTCAAAAAGCAGTCTTGTTTGAAGGAAGTATAAAGGACAATTTGCTTTGGGCAAACCAAAACGCCACCGACGAGCAATTGCAAAACGCCCTCGAAGTTTCGCAGTCGGCAGAATTCGTCAATGCGTTGAAAGACGGTTTGCAAACTCAAATCGCTCAAGGCGGCAAGAATCTTTCGGGCGGACAACGCCAACGCCTCACCGTTGCAAGAGCGCTCGTTTCCAACCCCGATATTCTCATTTTGGACGATTCGTCGAGTGCGCTCGACTTTGCCACCGACGCAAAACTCCGCAAAGCGCTCTGTCATCTGCGCCTTGAAAAAGGGCTCACCACCGTCGTGGTTTCACAGCGTGCCACGAGCATAAAATACTGCGACCTCATCGTCGTTATGGACGAAGGCAAAATCGTCGGTTTAGGCACGCACGATCAACTCATAAAATCCTGCGACGTGTACAAAGAGATTTGCCTGTCGCAAAACAAGGAGGATGAAAGCAAATGAAAACTCCCTCCTCAAATAATCCGAATATTAAAAAGAACTCCGTTTCTCAAATAAACGCCGTTTCTCAAATGAACGCCGTTTCCCAACCGAACGCCGTTTCCCAAATGAACGCCGCTTCTCAAAAGAATGCCGTTTCTCAAATAAACGCAAACGCTCCGTTGTCCGTAAATTCTCAACCGAATGTTGATTCCAAAGGCAAAATCACTGCCTCGAAAAATCCCAAGAGAATCCTCTCTCCCAAAAATTCGGATACTCCGAAAACGAGAACGGATTTTGCGGCAATCAAAAAATTGTTGACTTACGCACGCCCGTACGTGCCCGTCATTATACTTGCGCTCATCCTTTCTGCGTTGCAAATAGCGGCGACGTTGCTTGCGCCCGTCGTCATAGGCAAAACCGTCGACTATATCGTTGGCGAAAACGACGTAAACTTCGAGATTATTCTCAAAAACGCAGGCATACTCGCAGGGCTCATCGCGTGCGTATTCGTGTTCCAGTATCTCTCGTCTTTGTGCATAAACTTTGCGTCCTTCCGCACCATTCGAGACCTTCGCTCGAGCGCGTACGCAAAACTCAACGACGTTCCCCTCTCCTACATTGATTCGAACTCTCACGGCGACCTTATGTCGAGGGTCGGCAACGACGTAGACCAAATCTCCGACGGCTTGATACAAGGCTTCTCGCAACTTTTCAGCGGCATCGTGACGATAATCGGCACGCTTGGCTTTATGCTTTGGTACAACTGGCTGATAGCGCTTGTCGTGGTATGCCTTACTCCCCTCTCGCTTTTCGTCGCATACTTTATCGCAAAGGGCTGTCACAACATGTTTGCCATGCAAGCCAAAAAGCGCGGCGAACTTTCGGGACTAGTGACGGAGATGCTCTCAAATCAGCGCGTAGTCAAACTTTTCGGCTATGAAAAGCGCGCCGAGTCGAGATTCGCCCAAATCAACGGCGAATTGAAAACGTGGGGACAGAACGCGGCGTTCTACTCGGCAATGGTCAATCCCTGCACAAGATTCGTCAACAACGTCATCTACGTCGTGGTATGCGTTCTCGGCGTATATTTGGTGGTAAAAGGCAACGTCGTTCCCGGTATGAGCACCCTATCCGTAGGCGCGCTCTCCTGCGTCTTATCCTACGCCACGCAATACACCAAGCCGTTCAACGAAATCACGGGCGTCGTCACCGAACTACAAGGCGCGACGGCGGCGGCGAGCCGCGTATTCGACCTTCTCGAAGCGCAGAATCAATCCTCCGACCGAGGATTCGAAGATCTTACGGACGCCAAAGGCAACGTTTCCATCGACGATGTTTACTTCTCCTACGTCAAAGACAAACCGCTTATTCAAGGCTTCTCGCTGAGCGTAAAGAGCGGACAGCGAGTCGCAATCGTCGGACCTACGGGTTGCGGCAAGACCACCCTCATCAACCTTCTTATGCGCTTCTACGACCCCGACAGCGGCAAAATCGAAGTCGAGGGAAAAGACATCTCCGAAGTGACGAGAAAGTCGCTCCGTTTGAGTTACGGCATGGTGCTTCAGGACACGTGGCTCAAAAAAGGCACGGTAAGAGAGAACATAGCCTACGGAAAGCCCGACGCAACGGACGAAGAAGTCGTCGAAGCGGCAAAGGCGGCGCACGTTCACAACTTCATCACTCACCTTGAAAACGGCTATGACACGATTCTCGACGACGACGGCGGCAACATATCGCAAGGACAGAAGCAACTTTTGTGCATCGCAAGAGTCATGCTCACGCATCCGCCGATGCTCATACTAGACGAGGCCACAAGTTCCATCGACACCCGCACCGAACTCAAAATCCAGCAAGCGTTTGAAAAACTTATGCAAAACAAGACCTCGTTTATCGTTGCGCACCGCCTCTCCACCATCAAGAACGCAGACGTAATCCTCGCTATGAACAAGGGCAACGTCATCGAAAAAGGCACGCACGAGCAGCTCATCGAGAAAGGCGGATTCTATTACAACCTCTACAACTCGCAATTCGAGCATTAATAATTATAAGTCGTTTCAAAACGCTAAAAACAAATACTCAAAATGCAAAAATGCGACGGACAATCCGTCGCATTTTCTTATGCCAAATTCAATTTCAAGTGTTTAGAATCCGCAAAATCGCAGATACTGCAACTATTCAAACACTTTAATATCTTTCTTTGAAGAATAAGTTTTCCACTCCTCTTTTCCCTTTATATTCGGGTTTTGAGAGCGCGCGAACTCAGTCATTCTGTCAACGATTTCGTCGGACAAATCGTAATCCGCCTTCGTGAACGGACGAGGAGATTTTCCCAGCGACCCGAGCACGTACCAAAGGTCGCAGGAATGGAAAGACGCGTCGTCGGGCGGCAAAAGGTGCGTTAGCGAAAAGACGTAACAGGGTGCGTTCTTCTTTTTCTGCCCTCTTGCAAACGCTCTTGCCATATGATTCAGTACGGGCGGAAGCAAGTCTTTTTTGACCGTTCCGAACACGATCGGAATATCGGTATCGTAGCGCTTGTCTTTGACGAGTTCACCGTCGATAACGGGTTTTGTGCAGAGTGCTTTTCCGAGCGGAAACTTGGTTTTCCACGTCGTCCAAACGGTCTTTGCTTCGAGATTTTTGAACTCATCGAAGCTTTGTGCGCCGCTTGCCTTGACAAGTTTATTCCAGTATGCGACGTTCGGCTTTGAAATAGGCAAAATCGCGCCTCGTTTTCCACCGCCCGAGAGCATAACCGCGCCCTTGACCTTGCCTTTTAGCATATCTGAGCAAATGAGGGTTTGAATACTCATCGCTCCTGCGCTTTGTCCCATGAGCGTAATATTGTTCGGATTGCCTCCGAAAGCGGAAATGTTGTTTCTAACCCACTCGATTGCGGTATACTGGTCAAAAAGGCCGAGGTTGCCTTTTGAGTTTTTGCCGTCCGCAAAGAATCCAAAAACGTTGAGCCGATAATTTATTGCCACAAAGACCACTCCGCGTTTTGCGTACGCCGAGCCGTCAAACTGCATCTCGTTTATACTGCCGCCCGTAAAACTTCCGCCGTGAATAAACACGACGACGGGACAATCGCGAGCGTCCTTTGGCTGATGCACGTCGAGGATAAGGCAATCTTCGCTGTATTTAAAGGATTTGCCCTTTCTGAATTCCCGATAATAGAATCTATGCTCCTCATTCCAGTACGCGCGCATCTGCACGCAGCACACGCCTTGCTCGGTAGCGTCTTGAACTTCGTCGTATTTCGTGACGAGCACGGGCTTTTCGAAACGGTTTGCGGTTGCGTATTTCACGCCTCTGAACCTTGCTCCGTAGTCGGTTACTTCCCCGACTATGCTTCCGCAAGGCGTAATCACGGTTTTAGTTTCCACGGACGATCTCCTTTAGCGTATTCATAGAAAAGCGCATACTCTTGAGCGGATTCGGCGACAAGTCGAGTTCCACGACGGCGTTTTGCACGCCGATCTGCTCCGCTTTTTTCAGTATGGTCTTAAAGTCGAGCGTACCTTTCCCGATTGCTCTGAACACCTTGTGCTTGTAGTCTTTAAGGTGGAGAGTATTCACTCTTCCGTCGAGTTTTTCAAGGTAGCGGCAAACGTCCTTACCCGCAAAAACCATCCAGAACGTATCTGGAATAAAACCTACCCTCTTGTCCGTGTTCTCGATAAGGTAATCGTAGACGGTATGTCCCTCGACCTCATCGAACTCGAACCAGTGATTATGGTAGGAAATCGTCATACCCTCTTTTGCGAGGCGATCCGCCGTTGCGTTGAGGAAATCCACGAATTTTTGCAAATCTTCGAGTTTTCCCGTGCGGAATTTTTTTGGCATCATACCGATTCCGAGGTTGTTACAGCCGTAGATTTTATGCTCGGCAATAACACCCTCGAGATCGTTTTCTAGTCTGTCGAACTTATCGTGCGTTATGCACACGGGCATATCGTACTTCACAGCGAGCGACTTCACGAAATTCGGGTCAATAGGTTTTCCTCCCGAAAGTTGCACGGTCTGTGCGCCCATACGCTTGCATTCGGCAAACGCTTTTTCATAGCCTTGTTCGTCTTTTAGATACTTTCTCAACGAAAAGAGTTGAACACCGTATTTCATTCTTATTCCTCGTTATCGGCGCCGTTATCGGCGTTTTGGGCGATTTCGGCTTCTTCCCGTGCCCCTTGCTCGGAAGAGGACATCTCGCCGTTTTGGGCAAGAACGTTCAACTCGTCCGATTCCGTTTCTCTTTCTGCTTCTTCCTCGACCTGCGCGCAAGATTCGCCGAGATTCTCGATGCCTTGCGTATTGTCGATTGCAATGGCGTTATTCTCGAATTGCTTTTTGAGATGTGCCTCTTTTTTCACTTGCAACTGCGCCACTTTCTTCTTCGAGAGCGGATACCACACGAGAAGCACAACGGCCATCAGTCCGAACAGCACTGCGGGGATAATGGTTGCAAGGTCGTACATAGTGTTGAGGTTTTCAAGGGTTTGTCTTGCGCCTTTCTCGGTGTTGTAGTGCATACCGAGAAGTGCGCCGTTGACTGCGACTGCGGCGATAACCTGACCGATTTTTCTGAAGAACATAAAGAACGCATATGCCGTTCCGTCGTCGCGTCTGCCCGTCTTGACTTCGATATCGTCAATAGCGTCGGTAGCCATAGACCACACTTGAAGCACGATAAACGTCATACCGCAACCGCTCACGAAGCAAAGCACGAGGAACAGATACATTCTTATATTGAGATCGACCCCGCGCAACGCAAACATACAAAGGTTTGCCGCGGCTGCAACGATCATACCAACGCCGCAAATCTCTTTTTTGCCGAACTTGCGCACCATCTTGGGGGTGAGGAACATAAATATTGCCATAGGCGCGTAGGTGCAAATCGTAGATACGATATTCATCCAGTTTGCGCCGAACAAGTCGTCAAACAGATACAGATAGAAACTTTGCGTAAACATTTGTCCTGCAAGCAACAGCATACTCGCAACGCTGACGGCGAGGAACGCTCTGTTCGTAAAGAGGTTTTTGATTATGCCTTTTGCTTCGCCCTTTTGTTTGGGTTTTGGAGTGGCAACCACTCTTTCTTTGTTGAATGCAAACGCAAGCAACAGCATCACGAGGCAAGCAAGCGAAAGCACCACGACGCCGATAATCACGGGCAAGTATTGCATATCCGTGAGGATTTTTCCGTTTTCGCCGACTGCGTATTTCACGCCGTCCTTGATTTCGGTTGCGCCCGTCCAAGTGTCGTCTGCAACTCTCTTTGCGTATGCAAACGAGGCAATCAAGATGACGGGAGTTCCGCCGATACCTGCGCCGATAGAGCGGAAAACGGAAAGTTTGGTGCGCTCTTTCTCGTCGGTTGTGACCACCGATGCAAGTCCGCCGTACGGAATTTGAAGCATCGTATAACTCATACCGAACATAATGTAAGTGACGGTTGCGTAAATGCAAGTGCCGATCGGGTTTACGTCGTACGTGAGTCCCGGCCATTTGACAAACATTAGAATGGACGATGCAACCAACGGTATGGACGCCCACAAGAACCACGGACGGTATCTGCCCCATCTTGAAAGTTTGATGCTGTCGCAGATTCTGCCCATAATCGGGTCGTTGATAGCGTCCCAGATACGCGCGCCTATAAACATAAGCATGATAAACAGCGGCTGAAGATGGAAAATGTCCGTGTAGAACTTTTGCAACAAGGACGTGACCAATCCGAAAACCAGACAACAGGCAGTATCACCCATAGCGTAGCCGATATAGTCTTTGGTTTTCAAACCGCTCGTACGCGAAATGAAACTTTGCTCAGTCGCTTGTGCGACGTTTTGATTATCGCTCATAATTGCTCCCTCATTTGTTTTGTTATTATAATTTGTTATTGTATAGTTGTCTATCACTCATTCGAAGCGTTCTTATACACGGTATCTGTATATTCGAAGACGGAGCAATACCACCGTCCGCGAACTTGCAGAGCGGACTTTTAACGTTCACTCATTCGAAGCGCTCTCATACACGGTATCTGCATCTTCGAAGACGGAACTGGAGGCGCAGGGCGCCGACCGTAGCGAGCGTCGAGCATGACGAACAGTACAAGCGACTGCGCCGTGTTGTTGGCCACGCCTGGCGCACAAAGCGCAGTGATATAACAAGGGGTCGATACCTTTCTATGCGAGCACCGAGTGTTGTCCCCCGCTACGCGGTCGCCGTGGGTTCCCTCAAACATAGCGCAGAGGGGAAACGGCGATAGGGAAAACACGTGAGGAAAGGGGAAATTGCATTAAAAGTACACGCTTTTCAACCTTGTAAAAGAAGATTCTCGCGCTAATTATTAATTTTCTCCGACTCCTCTTTCTTCCTCTTTTCGAGTTCTTCGATATACAAGTCTTCGTCAAACGGAATCTGCACTTCCTTGTGCGTCCAACTTGCAAGATGGATTGCGTTGGAGAAAGTCAAGCCTACGATACCTTGCTCACCGGGTGCTATAAACTTATCCGTCTTTTTGAGCAGATAATCGGTGTAATTTTTGATTATGCCGATATGTTGCGGCGGATACTTCGTTAAGTTGAGATAGTGGCAAATTCCGCGATATTTATACTTCTTGGTCTTTGGCTTGCCCATAAACACGGTGTTATGCTCGGAAAAAACGGGTTCGAGTTCCTCGTTTTGCGTAAAGACGAGTTTGCCCTTTTCGATGACGATTTTGCCGCCCTCGCCCGTGATTTCGAGGCGATTCGTGCCGGGTGCGTCGTGCGTTGAGGTGATAAACACGCCCGTTGCGCCGTTTTCAAACTTGCAGTATGCCGTGACGTCGTTCTCGACGCTTATATCGCGCCCGACGGTAGATGCTGTTGCGGTAACCGACACGGGAAGTCCGGCAAGCCACGTGAACAAGTCGAGTTGGTGAGGGCATTGATTGAGCAAAACGCCTCCGCCCTCTCCCCACCAAGTGCCGCGCCAACCGCCTTGAGCGTAGTATGCGCGAGGACGATACCAGTTTGTGATGATCCACACGATTCTCGTGAGTTTTCCGAGTTTTCCGCTGTCGATAATCTCTTTTGCCTTGATATACAGCGGATTCGTACGCTGATTGAACATCATTCCGAAGAGCAATTCGGGATGTTTTTTAGACTCTGCAATCATTTCGCGCACTTGCTTTGTATAAACGCCGGCGGGCTTGTCGCAAAGCACGTTGAGACCTGCCTTCATTGCGTCGATAGCGATTTGCGGATGGAAATAATGCGGAGTTTCCACCATAACGACGTCGATAAGTCCCGACTTGAACATATCGTGATAGTCCTCAAACACTTTCACGCCTTTGAGGTTCTCCTCTGCATACTTGCGTCTTTCGGGAGAAATATCGCACACCGCGGTGAGTTTCGCGCCCTTGACGAGCCCGTTGAGTTTGGTGAGAATCTTCGTGTACAGCGTGCCTTGCTTTCCTATGCCGACGATGCCGTATCTGACTTCTTTTTTATCCATTATTTCGCCTCCGAAATCAATTTTTTGAGATTGTTATATTGCCAGAGGAAAACGGTTTTCCTCGATGCGCACGCAAAGTATCCTCTGTGCATTTTTTTGTCAATAAGACGGAACGCTTTGAAGTAGTCCTTCATCGCAAATTTCACGAAAGGCACGAAGTATACGAGCGGTTTCATAAGAGCGTATTTGAAAGTGTGCGGCTCTAGCGTCGCAAAGCCTTCGTATCCTCTTTTCACAAGTTCGCCGATTATGTATTCGTAGTGTCCTTCGCCCGTTCCCACAGGCACTTCCACTTTGTAGGTCGAGCAATCTTTTATGTGATAGTACACCACGAGGTCTTTGAGCGTATCGAACGCCTCTTTTGGATTCACGTCGCATTGAATGTAGTTGCTTGCGTCAAAGCAAAGCACAAAGTCCTCGTCGTTTATCGCGTTGTAGATTTCAAGCACTCTCGAGGGCACGTCGCCGTAAATCTTCTTTTCGTTTTCGTGCATAAGTTTCACGCCGCTACCCTTTACGATTGCAAGAAGTTCTCTGAGTCTTGCAATCACTTTTTCACTGCACTCTTCGGGTTTCTTGTCGCCGTAGAAGAAAGAGAAAATGCGGATATACCTACACTCCGTAAGTTGTGCGATTTTGACAAGTTCGGCAAGTTGCTTTTTCTGTTTTGCAAATCCTTCCTCGTCGTCGATTCCCACCTTGCCGATAGGCGAACGGATAGAAGAAAATTTTATGCTCTCTTTTTTCAACGTTGGATAAACGTTCTTTTCAAATTCCTCGAAAGTATAATCTGCAATATTTTTGCCGTCGATATTTCTCGGGCACATATAGTGTTCTCCGAGCTCGTGCAAAACAGCGATTTGCTTTTCAAGGCTACCGCTTATCTCATCGTAAAATCCCGATATCGTGATTTTGCCCATATTTTTACCTCTCGTTTGATTTCTATTGATTTTCGCGTCAAAAAACAACGGTTTTTTGACGGGGTTTTAGCGTTTTTTTGCAATTTTCAGTGCGGATTTTTGATATAAATATCCGATTTTTGATATTGCTCAACAACTTTTTATATACGCTCGTTTGTCAATTCTTTTTTCAATTTGTCCAATTTTCAGTCCTTACTTTCGTATGACTTTTTATTGTTTGATTTTTGATTTTTTGTACTGTTTAGTGTGGTTTTTAGTGTTTTATGATATAGATTTTATCTTATCTTTGCACTCTTCCACTTGCATTTCCTCTTGCAAGAGCAAGCACTTCGTCTTTGCTCACCATATTGTAATCGCCCTCGATCGAGTGCTTCAAACAACTTGCCGCAACCGCAAATTCGATTGCGTCCTGCGCGCCGAAATCGCTGAGCAAAGCGTATATAAGCCCTGCTCCGAAACTATCTCCGCCACCCACTCTGTCAACGATATGCATATGATATTTCTTTGCAAAAAACGGACGATTCGCCACGTAAAGCATGCCCGACCAGTTGTTGTCGCTTGCGCTCAGACTCTCGCGCAAAGTGATTGCAACCGCTTTGAATCCAAACCTTTCGGTGAGTTGTTTTGCCACCGAAATATATCCTTCTTCGTTAAGTTTTCCGCTATCTATGTCGGTG
>JBNMJA010000016.1:0-18960 GCA_050873585.1 Bacillota bacterium
CACGTTGCTGAGCGATACGAGATAGAACACGAATACCGCGCAAACCACGATTATGGTGAATATAAGCACCAAAAGGAATTGGTTTTTGACAAGGTTCATTACCTTCATGACGGGCACTGCGATTATGTTTGCGATAAAGAAGGGCAAGAATGTGCTCAAAAGCACTATGCCGATATACGCAAAATAGTCGCCTACGCCTGCGTTGGTCACTATGCCGAAAGAAATGTAGAACGGGAGCATCGTAAGCAAGCAAGTCACGAGATTGTGCAAATAGCAATACGCAGACTTGGCAACGAGAATCTCCTTGCCGCTGACGGGGAATCGCAACAGCATTTCGTTGTCGCCGTTCTGATATAGGTTCTTTATGACGGTACTCGTTGCGATTATCGTCGCGAGCGTAATGGTGAACGTCGCAATGATAACCAAAAACTCGATTCTCAATCCCGAACGCGTGACGAACACGTTGCTGAGGTAATAGATGCTCACCACAAGCACGGCGTAAACGAGCACGAAAAACAGCATGTTGCCTGCCTGCGCCAACTTCTTGAGGCGTCCCTCTTCTTGAGAAATGCCGTATCTCGACTTAAGGTCGAGTCTGAAAAGCGTTTTCACGCTTTGCATTGAAAAGTCGCTTTTGGCCATTATTTTTCCTCCTCGACGACTGGTTCGTCATCGTTTTGAGGCGGCAATTGAGGGCGCATATCCGCACTCTCTTGCGCAACGTAGTCCTCAAACAACCTTGCTTCGTACGTGCCCGTGACACGGAAGAAGGTTTCTTCGAGGTTGGCTTTGTTGGCGTCGTTGCCTGCAAGGTCGATTATGTCGATGAGATGTCCGTCGTTGACGATTGCGGCTCTGTGGCAGAGTTTCTTGACGAGATCGAGGTTGTGGCTCGAGAAGAATACCGTGTTGCCCTTTGCGCAATGCTCTCTCATATACGAAATGATTTCAGCAGTGGATTGCGGGTCAAGACCCATCATCGGCTCGTCAAGCACCCAGAGTTTGGGCTCGTGAATGAGCGCGGCGATGATGCATATCTTTTGCTTCATACCGTGAGAATAGGACTTGATTTGTCTGTCAATGGCGTTTTCGAGTTTGAAAAGTTTGGCGTAGCGATCGATTCTCTCGGTGCGCACCAACGCCGGAACTTTGTAAAGGTCGGCAACGTAGTTGACGTATTCTCTGCCCGTAAGACGCTCGTAGACCGAGTGGTTGTCGGGAACGTAGCCCATTTCCATCTTCGCTTTGATGGGCTCTTTGACAATGTCGTGGCCGCAGATGGTGATAGTGCCGCTGTCAAACGGCAAGATGCCCGTGAGGCACTTTATCGTCGTGGATTTGCCCGCGCCGTTTTGTCCGAGGAATCCGAAGATTTCGCCCGGGCGCAATTCAAAAGATATATCGTCAACCGCGACTCTGTCGCTCTTTGGGTAAGTTTTTTTCAGATGTTCTACTTTAAGCATAATAAATCTCCTACAAAAGTATTTGAGGGCATAATATCCCTCGTATGCGTATGTGCACATGCGCGCACGCACGTTAAAGTGCGAAAACGCGAGGCGCAAACAAGATTATTTCATTGTATACAAACGGGCGATATGCGCAAAAATGCCGCAGACGCACAAATGTCGTCGTTGCGGAGCGCATAACTCTTTACGATGCGCGAATCGCACTTGACGTCTCTGCGCGCGTTTGAAAACGAACGAGCGGACGCGTTTTGCGCGATATAAGTCGCAACGTAAACGAAAAACAAAAGGGTCAAAGCCGTCAAGCATGCGATCGTGGCATTGACTACAGTCGCTTTGACCGTGAAAAACGTCAATTGCTGAATGGAGTTTTTGAACAACGCAAAAGCGATCACCACAGTCGCACACGCAGAAAAATACTTGCGAATGCGCTTTGGCAAACACTTTGCTACCATAAATATCGTCAGCGCCGCCATAAGCCCTGCAAACGTCTTTGCAAAACCTACTAGATAGTCCGCGGCTTGTGTCAGGAACGACAGAAAGTCCAAATTCTCTCCACGCGCGCGCCTTTTTATCGTGTATACGCACGCACGCAATTTTTAGATTATTGTAACAACATATATAATGTTTGTCAAATAAAATCAATATTTTGTGGTCCGGGCGGCTTTTTGCCACAATTATTAAATTTTCTTTAATCTTAATCGCTTGACTAGATTGCTCCGACAGAGTATAACATTTCATTGAAAAGTCGGACAAATATAGGTTTTTACCACAAAAGAAAAACTATTCGTTTCCGATTTTCAAATAACGGAATATATTTGCGAGGGTACTATGTTCACTCAAACGTTATCCGCAATAGCATATTTTGAAATTCTGCTTCCGCTTGCGCTGATTCTGCTTTGCACGAAGTTGTTTTCGCTACTCGGCAAAAAACTCGGCCTTCCGCAAGTCGTGGGTATGCTGGTTGCAGGCATTCTGCTCGGTTTTATCAAATACATACCGAACCAAAACGTCTTCACCTCCTCCACTATGGAAGGGCTTTCTTTCCTTGCGAAAATCGGCGTAATCCTAATTATGTTTTCCGCAGGTCTCGAAACCGACCTCAAACAATTCAAGACGAGCGGACTTCCCTCAGTCGTTATCACTGTTTTGGGCGTACTCTTCCCTCTCGGACTCGGTTTTTTGGTCGCTACGGCGTTCAACGGCGGATTTAAGGATATGTCGCAGCATCAGGTCATCACCAACCTCTTTTACGGCGCAATCCTCGCAGCAACGAGCGTAAGCATTACGGTTGCCGCGCTCAAAGAACTCGGAAAACTCAATACGAAAGTCGGCACGTCTATCGTGGCTGCCGCTATCCTCGACGATATTATCGGCGTCATTCTTCTGTCGCTGTTCATCTCCCTCGACAAAGGCAACGGTCTTGACGGAATCGGAATCTCTATCGGAAAAATGATAGGATTCTTCGCTGCGGCTATCGGCGTCGGAATCGTGGCGCATCTGCTGTTGAAACACTACCTCAAGCGCCACCCCGAACACCATAGACGTATCCCTATCATCGGGTTTGCAATGTGCTTCTTCTTTGCCTACGCCGCCGAAGAATGGTTCGGCGTTGCGGATATTACGGGCGCGTACGTTGCGGGCATTATGCTCTCCACACTCTCGGAATCGGGATATATCGACAGAAAAGTCGAGGTGAGCAACTATATGATTTTTGCGCCCGTATTCTTTGCAAGCATCGGCATCAATGCGGATTTCGGCGCAATAAGCCCTGCGATAGTCGGATTCGGATTTGCATTTATCGCCGCAGGTCTCGTCGGTAAAGTGCTCGGTTGCGGTATCGGCTCGCTCATCTGCAAATACTCATTTTTGGACAGCCTCCGCGTGGGCATCGGTATGATGGCAAGAGCCGAAGTCGTGCTGGTCTGCACGCAAAAAGGCGTGGACAGCGGACTTGTGGACGCTTCGATTATGCCGTTCGTGCTCATTCTCATCATACTGTCGTCACTGCTGACTCCGCTGTTCCTTAAACTCAGTTATCGCAAAGAATCGTTCTTCCCCGACGTGCAAGCGTATACTCGAGAAGAAGTGACGAAATAAAGATATTGCTTGAATAAAAAAACTGCCATCACGTTACGATGGCAGTTTTTTTATTCAAGCCAAATGTAAGTGATATCGCGAAAGGCGATGATATCACGGTGTGATGATATCGTGCGTTGCACGATGATATCCTCACTTTGTTCGGGTTACGGAAGATTTCTAAATTATCCGCTTGCGCCATAGGCGCAAAAACCAAGCAAGCGATATAGCGAAACTGTGACTTGAGTTTTTATCCTTGCTCGAACTGATAGCGTATATCGGTTGCGCGGAGTGATTGCGAGAACAAATGCGGCGAAAGACAATCGCCCGAAAAGTTTTCGTTTCTATTTAGGGGATTCCCACGTCGCTACGCTCCTCTGAATGACACAAGGTGCGATTGTTGCCGCCACAATGCCGTTTGAGCAATGGCTCGCCGCCTTGCGCCTCCAGTTTCGTCTTCGAATGGGCAAATAACGTTTATAAGTAGGCTTCGAATAAGCAATTACCCCAACTCACCATAATTCGCTAAACGGATGAAAAACAAGAAAGAGCCTCGCAAGCAGACAGGAGCGTACTTGTCGTACGTGACTGTTTGAGTGCGAGGCTCTGACGCAGTTATTCGCCGTTTAGCGAATGATGGGTTTATTCCAGTGGGGGTCGGGTTCAAGCCCCATAATCTTCACTGCCGTTGCAGCTACGTCGGAAAGTCCGAATGCACCGTCGGCTATCTCACAATCGTAGTTGTAGACGATGAAGGGTACGGGATTGAGAGAGTGAGCGGTACGAACGGAAATGACGCCTTTTTTGTTCTTCTCGAGCATCTCGTCGGCGTTGCCGTGGTCGGCGGTGACGATGAGTGCGTAGTCGTGCTTTTTGACGACGGGAAGAAGTCTGGCAAGGGCGAGATCAACCGCTTCGACACCGATTCTGGTGGCGTCGAGATTGCCGGTGTGTCCGACCATATCCCCGTTGGGATAGTTGCAACGAATGAAGCCGTATTGCTCGGACTCGACGGCTTCGATGACTTTGTCGGTGACTTCTGCGGATTTCATCCACGGGCGTTGGTCAAACGACACTTTGTCGGAGGGCACTTCTTCCCACACTTCAAGAGCGTCGCTGAACTTTTCGGAGCGGTTACCGTTCCAGAAATACGTCACGTGACCGTACTTTTGAGTTTCGGATACGGCGTAGGATTTGACTCCGTGATTGACGAGGAACTCGCTGAGAGTGTACTTGATTTGCGGAGGCTCGACAAGGAATCTCTTTGGCAAATGCAAGTCTCCGTCGTACTGGAGCATGCCTGCGTAAAGCACTTTGGGCATATTGCCTCTGTCAAAGCCCGTAAAGTCCGCGTTGTCGAACGCCATGGAGATTTCGATTGCTCTATCGCCACGGAAGTTGAACAGTATCACGCTGTCGCCGTCGTGCATTGCGCCGACGGGTTGTCCGTCCTTCTCGATGACGAATGCGGGCAAATCTTGGTCGATTACGCCGGGATTTTCGTTGCGATAGGTTTCGATGGCTTCGGTTGCCGTGGCAAAGCCTCTGCCCTCGCCGTAAACGTGCGTGTAGAAACCTGCTTTGACCATATCCCAGTTGGCAAAATATCTATCCATGGTGATGACCATTCTGCCACCGCCGCTTGCGATGCAGGCGTGGAAATCGGCGTCGTTGAGTTCAGCCATAGCGTTCTCGAGTTTTTCAACGTAAGTGAGCGCGCTCGTTGCCGGAACGTCTCTTCCGTCAAGGAGAATATGCGCGAAAACTTTCTTTACGCCGTCACGCTTTGCACCCTTAATCAACGCGATTAGATGCCCGATATTGCTGTGTACGTTGCCGTCCGAAAGCAAGCCGATGAAGCGCATCGCACTGCCGTTGGCAACGCAATTGTTTTTGAGTTCCTGCCAAGCGAAAGAATTGAAAATATCACCGCTTTCGATCGCCTCTTCAACGAGTTTTGCGCCTTGTGAATAGATTTGTCCGCAACCGAGCGCGTTGTGTCCCACTTCACTGTTGCCCATATCGTCGTCGCTGGGAAGACCGACTGCCGTGCCGTGCGCCTTGATATAGGTGTTGGGGCACTCCTTCAAAAGAGTATCCAAAGTCGGAGTGTTTGCAAGAGTCACGGCGTCGCCAAGCCCTGTTTTGGACTTGCCTACACCGTCCATAACAACCAAAACGAGTTTTTTCATAGTTGTGTCCTTTTTGTCGTATGCTTAAAGATTTTATATGGTTAGAATGCCGATTTCGGAAGGTTTGCATTTCCGAAACCGACATAAACCGAGTGTTTCAAACGCCTTTCAATCAGTAGTTGACGACTTGCGAGAAATCAACCGCCTTCAAGGACGCGCCGCCGATGAGTCCGCCGTCGATTTCGGGCATGGACATGAGTTCTTTGACGTTCTTGGGGTTCATGCTGCCGCCGTATTGGATGCGGACGCGGTTCTCTGCGCACTTGGGGCAATAAAGTTCCGCCATGGTTCTGCGGATGATAGCGATGGTTTCGTTGGCAACTTCTGCCGTTGCGGTCTTGCCGGTGCCGATTGCCCATACGGGTTCGTATGCGATGACGATGTTGTCGAGTTCGTCTTTGTCAATGCCTTCAAACGCACCTTTGGTTTGACGAACGAGGACTTCTTCTACCTTGCCGCTTTCTCTCTCTTCGAGCGTTTCACCCACGCAGATGATGGGTTTCAAGCCCGCAGCAAGCGCCGCTTTTGCACGAGCGTTGACGGTTTGGTCGGTTTCACCAAAATATTGACGACGCTCGGAGTGACCGATGATGACGTATTCTACACCGAGTTCAACGAGCATTTTCGCGGAGATTTCGCCCGTGAATGCGCCTTTTTCTGCCCAGTGTACGTTTTCTGCGCCGACTTTGATGTTGGTGCCTTTGGTCATCTCGACTGCCGTTGCGAGATCGGTGTAAGGCGTGCAGATGACGACGTCACATTGTGCGTCCTTCACAAGCGGAGCAAGGTCAGTGATAAGCGCCTTGGTATCTGCGATTGTGTTGTTCATTTTCCAGTTTCCTGCAATGATTGGTTTTCTCATAATATACCTCGAAAATTTGTTTATGGTGTTTTGGCGAA
Organism: Bacillota bacterium; assembly: GCA_050873585.1. GTDB lineage: Bacteria > Bacillota > Clostridia > Christensenellales > CAG-917 > CAG-475. The sequence goes on from JBNMJA010000016.1 coordinate 6,635, forward strand.
CGATAAATACTAAATCGAAGACGTGGCTTCGAGCCGCAAGGCGGCGAGCAAATCGAGCGCCGAGCTTGACGATAAGTACAAGCGACTGTGACGTGTTGTTGCGTAGCTGTCACACAAAGCGCAGTGGCATAAGAAGAGGAATGTCCCTATCTATGCGAGTGCCGAGTGTTGCCCCACGCGGAGCGGACGCCGTGGATTCCCTTTTAAGGGGGAACGGCGGTTGGGGAAACACCTGAGGAAGGGGGAATTTTATTTTGAGATGTACTCCCACCACAAGTGTTTCGCGCGCGCTGACGACGTTATTCGCCGATTAGTGCTTGTCGTTGAGGCAGGCGATGCCGGGAAGCACCTTACCCTCAAGGAACTCAAGCGACGCGCCACCGCCCGTGGAGATGTGAGTCATCTTGTCGGCGTAGCCGAGTTGCGCGACGGCTGCGGCGGAATCGCCACCGCCGACGATGGTGGTTGCGTCGGTTTCTGCCATTGCTTTCGCGACGGCGTTCGTGCCGGCGGCAAGTTGCGGATTTTCAAAGACGCCCATAGGTCCGTTCCAAACGACCGTCTTTGCGCTCTTCACAGCAGACGCAAAGAGTTCTTGCGTCTTGGGACCGATGTCAAGACCTTCTCTGTCGGCAGGAATGTTGAAACTATCGTAATACTCGATGTCGACGTGTGCGTCGATAGGATCGGGGAAAGACGCGCAGGTTGCGGTGTCTACGGGAAGATAGATGGTCTTGCCGAGGGATTTTGCCTTCTCGAGCATCTTGTTGCAATAGTCGATCTTCTCGTCGTCAACGAGAGAAAGTCCTACGCTGCCACCTTGCGCTTTGATGAACGTGTAAGCCATACCACCGCCGATGATGAGCGTGTCGCACTTGTTGAGGAGATTGTCGATGACGTTGAGTTTGTCTGCGACTTTTGCGCCGCCGAGAATCGCAACGAAGGGACGAACGGGATTTTCAACCGCGTTGCCGAGGAATTTGAGTTCCTTTTCAATGAGGAATCCGCTGACTGCAACGGGTGCGAAGCCGTATTGAACGATGCCTGCCGTGGTTGCGTGTGCGCGGTGTGCCGTGCCGAATGCGTCGTTGACGTAAATATCACAGAAATCTGCGGGCTTGCGGCAGAGTTCTTCACTGTTTTTCTCTTCGCCTGCGTCGAAACGAGTGTTTTCCAAAAGAACGATTTCACCGTCTTTGAGCGCAGCGACTTTCTTGTGTGCGTCTTCGCCTACGAGGTCGGTTGCAAAAGTGACCTTGCCGGGGAAATGCTCTGCGAGTTTGTCTGCAACGGGCTTCAAAGTGAACTTCTTGGGATCGTTTTTGAGCGCTTTTGCGATATATTCTGCTTTTGCCGCCGCTTGCTCGCTTTCGGGAAGAGCCTCAACCGCCTTTTTCTCTTTTTTGTTGAGTCCGAAACCTTCGGTGAAGATATTGTGAGGTTTGCCCATATGAGAGCAAAGGATAACTTTTGCGCCGTTGTCAACGAGATATTTGATGGTGGGAAGTGCGCCGTTGATACGGTTTTCGTCGGTGATCACGCCGTCAACCATAGGAACGTTGAAGTCGCAACGAACCAAACACTTTTTGCCTTTGACGTCTACGTCGCGGATTGTCATTTTTGCCATAGATATTCTCCTTTTCAGAAAATTATTTTCAATTAACTTCAAAACGCATCAAGAGAGCGCATCGCTTCGCATATGCGCGTATCAGTACGTTTTTAGCGATTAATAGTATACCACACGCGCGCAAAAATTACAAGAAATTTGCACATTTTCGCGCAGACGTTCCATACTTTCACGCATGTGCGACGGACGTTTGGGATGAATAACGCCGAATCAGTCGACACACTTGTGCCGGCTGTACCAAATATATTATGTTTATGAAACACCTTTCGTGTTTTGATTCTATTGTATAGTACACTTTTCGTGTTGTTAATGCCTTTGAAAACATAGAAAAACGCCGATTTTTCGGCGTTTTTGGCATTTTTCGTTAATTTTGCAATACTTATCGTGCTTTATCAGAATTTTGTCAAATGACCTTCACACAGCAGATTTTCAAATCCGAGTTGGCGCATTCCCTCGTAAACCACGATTGCGACGGAGTTGGAGAGATTGAGCGAACGGGCGTCTTTCACCATCGGTATGCGAATTGACATATTGTAGTTGTCGCGAAGAAGTTGCTCGGGAAGCCCCCTGGATTCTCTGCCGAAAAACAAAAAGTCGTTTGCGCCGAATTTTGCCTCGTCATACCTCGCGCTTGCTTTCGTAGAACAAAAATAGAAATGAGCCGAGTCGTTGCCCATAGTATTGTCGTCTATGTGCCAACTGCCGTCAGAGAGTCTGTGCACCCTGCCGTTTGCGTTTTTGTCGAAGAACTCGTCTAGATTCTCGTACACGATAAAATCGGTCAGCTGCCAATAGTCCAATCCCGCTCTTTTCAACGACTTGTCGCTTATGTCGAAGCCGATTGGTTTTATCAGATGCACTTTGCAACCCGTCGCCGCGGCGGTGCGCACTATGTTGCCGGTGTTTTGAGGAATTTCCGGTTCTACCAAAACAATATTGAACGCCATATTTAACTCCGTTGTTTGATAACGAAATAATATCACTTTCCATGCGGTTTTTCAAGCGTATGCAAAAGAGCGTAAAAAAACAACCGCCGAAGCGGTTGTCTTTTTCTTTGCTTGATTGCTTATGCAAAAATGTAAAGAGGAACGAACAGTATCGTTGCCAAAATGATAAGCACGGTGAGAATGTACGCGACCTTTCCGCCGACACCGGGGAGTTTTGCATTGTTCCAGCCATACCATGCGCCTGCAAGAGCGAGTACGAGCGTGGTTGCAAGACCGCACCAGATGCCTTCCTCAAAATAAGTGCCTTCCGCAATGAGAATTATCGTTACGATACCGAGGAGCGCAGCCAGAATGAGTGCGTAGCAGATGATTTGATTGACAACGCTTTTGGACGGTTTCTTTGCCATAAGGTTACCTCCTGTTTTTTGATTTTTGATTGAGAATATTATAACATCGATTCTTTCTTCGTCAATACGTGAGAAAGCGATTTTCAAAATCTTTTTTTGGCGAATATAACCGAAATTCAAGGGAAATATTAAACGCGGTCGTTCTATTTGTCGTATTTTTTAATACGAGCGCCGAAATACGCGTTGACTTTTCAACTAATTGTTGACGGAAGTCGGGTTTTGCAATACAATAATCGTATGAAAAGGCAAACAAAACTTCAAAAAAATCTTAATACTCAACTGCTGTTGAGCATAATTTTGTCGGTTATGCTCCCGAGCGGCATCGTGATGATAATCGTCGGCGCAACCAACAGAGCAAACGGCGGCGCGCTTTTCACTGCGATTATGGCTATCGGCATCGTATTCGTTGTGCTCGGATTCTACGGCGCTCCTATCGCTTGGGTGAGATATTTCCCTCAAAAAAAATACTCGAGAATCATCGATTGCATCACCAAAGAAGGTTTTCGCGACGCAACGGAAATTGCAAACCACCTCTCGATGCAACCCAACGAAGTGGTCGACGCCGTGCGCGTGTGCATAGACAAACAGTATCTGACGAACTACACGATCGAGGATACGAAGATATTGCCGCTCAACAATCGTCCGGAGGATATCGGCGTATACACCGTAAGATGTCCGTTCTGCGGAGGAATCACCGAAACGAGCAACAATCTTCAAGTCAAGTGTCAATACTGCGGGCGCATGCTCGACGTCGAAAAGAAATGACACAGACATTTAAAATCATGAAAAAAGCACTCCGCAGAGTGCTTTTTCGTTTATAAAATAATTGAAGGCGCATCAAAGCGAGTCAAAAAAGTCTTTTGCCAGAGCATAGCATCTTTGAGCGTTTTGCTTGATATAAGACGAGTGCCCTTGCCACTTCAAAACCGCAACTTTTGCACCGGGAATATTGTCGGCAAGGAACTTTGTGTCTTTCAACTTGACGATATCGAATTCGCCTGCAAGCACGTAGGCAGGAGTCGTAATCTTTGACAACGATTCCTTGGTGAAATCCGGTTCTTCGATCATGATTCTGTCAAGAGGCTTTTTCTCTCTTGCATATCTCGCCTTTACGGGAATCGTGAAATACGCTTTCATACCCGAAGGATTGGAATTTGCGCCGCACGCCACGAACGCTCCGAGAAGATCGGGGTAATCGATCGCCATCCGAATCGCAACGATGCCGCCGTCGCTGTGTCCGATCACGTAGGGTTTGATAAGCCCGAGTTTTTTTATAAACTGCATGACGTCTTTTGCCATGAGCCCGTAGGATATATCGTCGGTATGGGTGCTTTGACCTTGCGATCTGCTGTCAAGCGCATACACGGTGTAATCGTTGGCAAAGCGCAGCATCAAATCTTCTAAATCCTTGTGGCTGTTGCCGTTGCCGTGAATGAGCACGAGCGGATAACCGCTTCCGCATTTTGCGTAATGCATGGTTATATCTTCAAGTTCGACGTCGTACTCCTCGGGTTCTACGTCGAGAGGCTCGGGCGACGTAAGTTTGTCAACTTTGACCAGGTTGATATTTTTTGCAATGCAATCCACGCTTATAAGCCATGCGCTCACGCCCAAAATCGCCGCGGCAAGCAATGCGGCAACGATTATAAGCGCAAGTTTTCCTTTTCTTTTTTTCGTTTCGGTTTTCATATATTCCTCAAATCCGTCGCTTTCTAAAAAAACGGCGTCGAATACGTTTTGATCAGGCAACTCTCTCGGCGTCGCCGTGCAAGGCGTTTTGCATCGTCGGCGTTTCTTCTCGCTCGTAAGGCGCGACGAGAGATGTGAATTGCTTGTCTGTCATCTTGTCGTTTATCAAAATCATAAGCCTGCCTATGCCTACGAAAAGCAACATTCCCACCATAAGCACGAGGAACATCAAAAAGTATGCGAGAGGATAGTTGACGTCGCCTTTTGAGAATATCGACCAGATGAACTCGGGACGATAAAACGGATAGGGGTAAAAATGCATTTTGCCGAGTCCGCCTCGAAGTATGGAAAAAAGCGAATAGACGAACGGATATATCGTAAAACTCCAAACGCTCTTGTGCGATATGTGCCTGTTTGTGAACGGGAAAAACCACAATATCAGCATAAAAGGCGGAATTATCATATGAAAATAGACTTGTATGAAACTGCTCATCGCGTGATAGGAATCGTGCCACTTGAACGGAGGCGTAAATCCCATTGGTATGCCTAAGGTGTAAACGAGTCCGGTCACGAGAATGTAGGTGGTTGCCATTGCGCCAACGAGCGGATTGTAGGCAACTTTCTTTGCGAATTTCACGCCGAAAGAGGCAAGTCCGGCACATATCAGATATATGTAAACGAATACGTTGGATTGTATGGTGAAAAATGACAAAATATTGAATTTTCCGTAATCTACGGGGCTGAATTTTTCATCGTACTCGAACTTGTAATAGCACAATCTGTGAATGATTATCAAAAATCCGAACACGCCCAGAATCATCAAAAAGACTCCGAACGCCTTGTTCTTTGCAAGTTTGCTCTCTCTGTTCATAACGCCCCTTATCCGTCACTAATCGGATATATCTTTATATTATATAAGCATATTTTATCATTTATCGGGAAAAAGTCAATATCGGTTATCGGACTGCGCTGTCAAACGGAAAGATTTTTTAACGTTATTTTCATACTTGTTTGCGTTTTGGAAAATAATAATAGTAATATTAAACAACTTTTTTCACTTGTGTGTATTATTATACATATATGGCATATAGTGTTGTTGACTGCACTTTTGAGGCATATATAATATGTGTAGAAAACAAACCGTAATAGGCTGAAAAAGAGGTAAAATATGAAAAAATCAACGACAATTTTGTGGTTTTTGGCAAGCATATTGATGATAATCGCAGGTATCGTGTGCTTCTGCCTTCCCGTTGACACGACGATGAGCGTGTTTGCGTATATCGTGGGCGCAATCGTGCTTGTGATAGGCATCGTGGAAATCGTGGGATTCTTCACCACGGCAAGATTCGTGGGCGGAGGCGCATTCCTTGCAGACGGCGTAATCACGACTATCCTCGGCATCATTCTTCTTGCAAACGAAGGCGTTGTGGCAGGATTTATTCCCTTCATCTTCGCAATGTGGTTTATCATCGAAGGCATTTCGGAATTGTCCCTTGCAATCTCCGCAGGAAAATTCAACGTGCCGTACTGGTGGACGCTTCTGATTCTCTCGATTCTCGAAATCGTGTTCGGATTCCTCACCTTCTTCGACCCGATCGGCGGAGCAATCTCAATGGCGGTTATGGTGGGCACATTCCTCATCGTTCACGGCATCTCAATGCTCGGCGACTGGTTCGTTGCACTGCGCGTCAAGAAATTCTTCAAGGGATTCTTCCAAAGACCTGCCGTGTTCAACGAAGGAGAAGTTGACGACGCTCGTTGCGACGACCAAAGATAATCGACAATTCAAACGATTGTTCCTAATAATTTTCCCCATTATGAAAAAAGCACTCGTCGAGTGCTTTTTTCGTTGTTCTAATGCAATGAATAATGCGTTTGCAATGCGAATTTTGCTTTCGGATTTATGAAAAAACCGCAATAGAATTGCGGTTTTTTGAACTTTGTCGGAAAAATTGAGATTCGTTACGCTCGATTGCCATCACCGAGTCTTTCGATGAGTGCGTCAAATCGCCGTAACGAAACTATTTTGGATTATTCCGCGTCGGTGAGATAATCGCGGCATGCATCCTCGAGCGCTCTGCAAATCGCAAACGCGTCTTCAAGATCTTTGCCTCTGACCATAACGCCGTGGTGTCCCATAAAGCATGCGGGAGCGTCGCCGATTGCCGCAGCAACATTCTTTACCAATCCGTTTGTGCCGGGGAGAGCCGCTTTTGCGCACGGAATCTCTTTGCCCAAAACGTCCTGATACTTCTCGGGTACGGGCATCGATTTGCCCATTGCCGCAAGGATACAGCCATAGAACGGGTGCGTATGAATGGTTGCGGTGACGTTTGCATCGCCCTTGAGAAGGATTGCGTGAATACCTTTTTCACTGGTTGCCTTGTTCGTGCCCGTCCATTCGAGCGTTTCCATATTGACTTTTGCCATTTGCTCGGGTTGGAGCATGATATAGTCGATTCCCGAAGGAGTTGCGAGCATGAATTGATCGTCGAGTTTGACTGCAATGTTGCCCCACGTGCCTTGAACGAGGTTTTCGTCAAGAAGTCTTACGCCTGCATCTTTGATATCTTGTGCGACTTTCTTCTCTTGGTCGGTGACGACTGCGGTTTGTTTTTCCTCTTTCTGCTCTTTCTCACCGCTCTCGACAGCCTTCTGTTGCTTTTGATTGGTCTTTGAATATTTGAGTTTGAACACTACGTGTTCAAGAAGTGCCGCTACCGCACCCATATGTTGAGTGCCACCCTTGCTTTCTGCAAGAATCTCTGCGTTGCAAGCCTTGTCCAAAACGAGAGTTGCCGTGAACACTTCGTCGAGAGTGCGTCCCGTGACGACTGCGCCCGCTTCGGGGAGCAAGCAACAATTGCGTTGTCCGCTAAGAGCCGCAACGACGTCGGACGCTACGTTCTTTTGCGCGCATTTGACAGACACGCCGCATACCTGCGCCATATCGTCGAGAATGGGCATAAGCGTTCTTCTCTTCTTGGAGAATTCCACCGTGCTGTCGCTGTCGACGATTGCCGCCGCATTTGCGTTTTTGTCCTGACGAATCGCGCAGAAAAGAATGACCGCCGCCGCACGGAAGTTGCCTTCGAGCGTTTCGATATTCTTGTCGTTGACGAAAGTCACGTCCTCTTCTTTGACGTCTTTGTAATCTATTCTCGGACGAGTGATGACGATGCCGTCCTCTTCTCTTACCGCGATGTAACCGCTTTGCAAATACTTCTTTTCCGCGAGCAAATCCGCGTATTTTTTGATGTTTGCAACAATCAATTCGTTCATACTGTTCTCCTGAATCCGTCGTAGGCGCATGAGCGCACGACAGTTATTATTGCTTTATCGATATTATATCAAACGCACGCTAAAAATCAAGATAATTTTTGAAAGCGACAAAACTTGCGTGGCAAGTTTGCTCTTTAGCGTTCGTCGGGCAATGCCCGTTTAAAAAACGTCGGCGCACTCATTGGTGCGCCGACGTCATCGATTAGTGAGGTTTCTTTTCGAATCTCGAAGCGTCTTCGCACTTGACTACGGTCTTGAACACGTTTTCAAAGCGGCGGAGTGCCTCGTCGATGATTTCGTCCGTGTCTGCCATCGAGGTGTAAAGACGGCTGCCTGCAAGCGTAACGATGCCGTTTGCCATATACGCCGCACCCATTTGCTCCATTGCGACCTTTCTGCGAAGCATCTCGGGTTTCTTCTTGAGCATCGGGATGACCGAGCCGAGCAAGCACATATTGGAGAAATCGTAACTCATTGCGCCCGTGCATTCGAGGTGGACGATAGAGCCTTGGTTGTAAACGACGTAAGGAAGATTGTATTTCTTTACGAGCGCTTTAAGTCCGGTTGCAAGACGATCGCCCGCTCTGCCTGCGACTTCACACGCGTTGTTCTTTTCGATTTCGCAAATTGCGAGGTATCCTGCGTAAGAACTGAGTGGGTTTGCCGCAAGCGTGCCGCCCACGTACGCCTTCTTGCCCATACCCGCAAGACCTGCAGCCATAAGGCTGACGTACTCTTTCTTGCCGCCTACGCCGCCTGCGGATGGATAGCCGCCTGCAACGATCTTGCCGAACACGGTGAGGTCGGGATACATATCTCTGCCCGTACCTTGACGTCTGAATTTGACGACTTTGCCGTTTTCGAGTTTCTTGTCGTCAACCATCCAGGGCTTGCCGTCGATGAACACGGGGGTGTCGTCAACTTTGTATTTGTCGCCGAAGAAGTAACCTGCTGCGCCGTGGATGCCAACTCTGAAACCGGTGACGACTTCGTCGAAAATGAAGAGCGCGCCGTATTTCTTTGCGAGGATTCTTGCTTTCTCGTTGAAATCGAAGTCGATGGGACGAGTGCCCGATTCGGGTCCGACGGGTTCTACGATGACTGCCGCCGTGCCGCCGCGCAATTTGTTCTTTCTGAGCATTGCTTCGAGCATTCCGAGGTCGTTGGGACGAACTTCGTCGGTGGTCTTGTAGCAACCGGGGATGCCGTGAGATTCGAGGAATTGACGGCTTCCGGGGATCTTCAAACCGTAAACCATTTGATCGGACCAGCCGTGATATGCGCCGCCGACTTTGATGACGCGTTTATTCTTGGTTGCGCAACGTGCGACGCGGATTGCCGCCATAACGGATTCCGTGCCCGAGCCGAGCATACGGAACATTTCGCAAGCAGGCATCAATTCGTTGATCTTCTTTGCAAGAAGAAGTTCGCCTTCGTGGAAAAGACCGGTTACGGGGCCGCAGTTGTTGAGAAGTTCGAAAACTTTTTCTCTGACCGCCGGGAAGTTGCTTCCCAAAATTGTCGGGCCACCGGCTTGGAGGAAGTCGATATATTGATTGCCGTCACGGTCGTAAAGATATGCGCCTTCCGCTTTCTCCATGCACATTGGGAACGGGAAGTTGAACGCGAGGTTGTGTTGAACGCCGCCCGGAATGTACTTCTTCGCTTCAGTCGTGATTTCTTTGGACTTTGCGCATTTGGTGTCGAAGTGATTGAGAATTTGTTTGAGAGCGTCTTCAGATACGCAATAGATCGGTTGATCGGTCAAATTCTTCAATTCTTTATTGATTTGCTTTGCATCTTGCCATTTGGAAATGCCGTAGCCGTTTGCCATAATTCGCCTCCGAGAATATTTGAGATTAACATAATTATACCAAAGCAATTGACGAATGTAAATATGCAAAACGGATGAATAAACAATACAAAACGGCGTTTGTGTCAAATACGAAACAAAAAAGAGAATTTGAAAATCGAAAATACAGCGAAATATTCAAACTGTAAGTTTGAGGGCAAAATCGGACGTATATGAAATGCGGCAGATGGCAAATATTCAAAAAAAGTATTGCAAAGGACGTTTTTATCGTCTATAATGTGCTTACAATCCCCAAGGAGGAAACAAAATGAATAAACAAGAATTTATCAAAGCAGTGGCAACCAAAGCCGACCTTTCCATCAAAGACGCAACCGCAGCAGTCGACGCATACGCTGCAGTCATTGCAGAAGCTCTCAAAGCAGGCGACAAAGTTGCAATCGCAAACTTCGCTTCCTACGAAATCAAAGAAAAAGCAGAAAGACAAGGCTTCAATCCTCTCACCAAACAACCGATCACGATCGCGGCAAGCAAAGCTCCCGTCGTCAAATTCGGCAAAGCGTTCAAGGATTTGTTCAACTAATTTGCTTTGATACGAAAACGAATAAAAAAACACCGTCGAGGACGGTGTTTTTTTAGTTAGAAGGGTTCTTCCTCTACAAGAGTTGGGCGTTTAACACCTTAAATGCAACTTCCCCTTTCCTCACGTGTTTGGACTTCGGCGTTTGCGCAGTGCAATCCGCCTCGTTCGCTTTGGCTACAATTCGTCCACTGGACGGATTGTTTAACGCGTCGCGCCCATATCGCCGTTCCCCCTCTGCGCTATGCTTGAGGGAACCCACGGCGACCGCGTAGCGGGGGACAACACTCGGTGCTCGCATAGAAAAGTATCGCCCATTTGTTATGCCTGTGACACATTTTTATGGACACACTTTTAATAATACTCCGATTTATTGCCTTTCGGCATGGCGGGTTAGCACGGAGAAAAGCCTATATCAACGGCAAAATTATTGCTTGTTAGATATAGGCTATATTTTTGTAAGCGCAATAATTTACGCTGGTCGTTGACATATGCATTTTATGATTCGAAGTGATACGTTTTTGAGTTTTCTCGGTGCTGCGCCGTCTTGTTGCCGAAAGGCAAATAAAACTCGGAGCGTATCGAAAATGAAAAATCACACAAAAAACTATGACGTTTTCAAAGAAACAATCTCGGAAAATAACGTTCTTGCAATGGCGGAACAGTTAGCTATGTATGAAGCACGATTCCTTATCGGTTATATGGGAAGCAGAATGCAAAAGATATATGCAGACTTATGTGTTGATATAAGGCGTAAAAACGATATTAACCATATGTTCAGCGACAGTTATGATTTAGTGCAAGAATGTGCGCTATTCCTTTGTAATCATTATGGAAGGCGATTAAACGACGTTTTGACACACGATACTGTTTCATCAAAAGATATATTGTCACCGAAAGATCTGCCGATTGTGTCTTTGATTATTATACGTTCTTGTAATTCTTCAATTTCAAAGCCATATTCTTTGTAGAATTCAATTACCTCGGCTGTTGAGGCGGTTAATACATACTCTTTTTCTTCAATCAATATGCAATCGTCCATCAAAGACGGAATAAAATGCATAGGGACCAGTATTTCAAGTAATAGCATTTCTGAGTCTATGGCTTTGAATAGACAAGCCATATTACAAGCGATATAAATGAAAACTCGCATCTCATACACTTTTTTTGTGCCTAAATATCTCTTTTAGTTACGTCCATAAAATTATGTTGCACCACTCGTTCACGGGCGAAAAGAATTCCAGCTCGCCCGTTCACTTGTACTGCTCGTCAAGCTCGACGCTCGCTACGGTCGTCGCCTTGCGACTCCAGTTTCGTCTTCGAAAGGGCAGAGTCCGTGTATAAGAACGCCCTGAATAAGTACACGTCAAGTTCGACGCTCGCTACGGTCGGCGCCCTGCGCCTCCAATTCCGTCTAAGAATGGGCAGACACCGTGTATAAGAACGCCCTGAATAAGTACACGTCAAGTTCGGCGCTCGCTACGGTCGGCGCCCTGCGCCTCCAATTCCGTCTACGAATGGGCACATTGCTTGTATAAGGACGCCCTTAATAAGTGTGCGATGACACAGTTATTCACAAAATAGCGAGCTTTATCAATGAGCGCGATATTTTGATGAAGAACAAGGAAGATGCGATTTTCGAACAACGAGCGTACATGGGCGTACGTGACTTGCGAGAAAATCGCATCTGACACAGTTATTCGCAAAATAGTGTACTCGATTAATGAGCGCGATATTCAGGTGTGGGTGTCCCACCCTATTTCCATTAGTGCGCGTATTTGAGGTTGCCAAATAGATGCATAACGCGAAAGAGTCATCTCGACAGACAGGAGCGTACATGGGCGTACGTGACTGTTTGAAGAGATGACTCTGAAAATGTTATTCTTCAAAATGGTATGCTTAATTAATGAGCGCGATATTTTGATGAAGAACAAGGAAGATGCGATTTTCGAACAACGAGCGTACTTGAGCGTACGTGACTTGC
>JBNMJA010000017.1:0-18783 GCA_050873585.1 Bacillota bacterium
CCAACTCCTCGTTCAGATGGACGGTTTCGAAGCAAGCAGCTCGATTATCGTCATGGCGGCGACCAACCGTGCGGACATTCTCGATCCGGCTCTTATGCGTCCGGGCAGATTCGACAGACAAATCTACGTCAACGTTCCCGACGTCAAAGGCAGAGAGGAAATCTTCAAGGTTCACTCCCGCAACAAACCGCTTGCGTCCGATATCAACTTCAAATCTCTTGCAAGACTCACTTCGGGCTTCACGGGTGCGGATATAGAGAATATTCTCAACGAATCCGCGATTTTGGCGGCGAGAGCCAACAGAAAACTCATCACGATGAAGGATATCAGCGAGGCGGTCAACAAGGTTATGGCAGGCCCTGCAAAGAAGTCAAGACTCGTCACCGAAAGCGACAAACGTATCACTGCGTATCACGAGAGCGGACACGCAATCGTCGCAAAACTTATGAAGCACTGCGACGACGTGCACGAAGTCAGCATCATACCTCGCGGCATGGCGGCAGGCTACACGATCACGCTCCCCGAAAACGACGACAACCATATGACCAAAGGCAAACTTCTCGACGACATCGCAATGATGCTCGGCGGAAGAGCGGCGGAAGAACTCGTCATCAAGGATATACCGACGGGTGCGTCAAACGATATTCAGAGAGCGACGCAACTTGCAAGAAAAATGGTCACCGAGTGGGGTATGTCCGAGTCTATCGGCAATATGTATCTCGGCTCGAGCGAGGAAGTGTTCCTCGGCAGAGATTATCAGACGCATCTCAACTACAGCGAAGAGGTCGCGGCAAAGATCGACGAGGAAGTCAAAACCATCATCGATACGCAATATCAGGTCGCTTTGAATATATTGAAAGAAAACCGTTCTATTATGGACGCAATGGTCAAAGCGCTCTACGAAAAAGAGACCATCTACGAAGACGAAATCAACGCGTTGTTCGGAGAGGAATCGAGCGGCGAGAGTCTGTTCTCGTCCAAGATAAACAGAGACGAGAGCGAAATCAAGCCCGCCCAAACCAAGAGCGACGACTCGTCCGGCGACAGCAAGTCGGATTCGGACGAAAACTGAGCGGACAAAAGGAATCGCAATGAAAATTTCCGAGGCAAAAAAGCGCGATTTGCAGGTTATAATGCAAAAAGATCCTGCCGCCACGAACAGCAGAATCGTAAGGAGAACGTACACAGGGTATAAAGCCCTGTGTGCTTATCGTTATGCGCACAAGTTCTGGCAGAAGGGAATGAGGTCGCTTGCCCTTTACATAGCCTTTCGAGCAAAGGAAAAGACGGGCATTGACATTCACCCTGCGGCGAATATAGGCAGCGGAATTTTTATAGACCACGGCGTAGGTCTCGTGATAGGCGAAACCACAGAGATATGCGACAACTGTGTACTTTATCAGGGCGTAACCCTCGGCGGTACGGGCAAGGACACGGGCAAGCGTCACCCCACCCTCGAAGAGGGCGTTATGGTATCGGCAGGCGCAAAGGTGCTCGGACCCGTTCGCATAGGCGCGCATAGCAAGATAGGCGCAGGAAGCGTCGTTCTCAAAGACGTTCCGCCGTATTCCACGGTCGTGGGCGTTCCCGGCAGAGTGGTCAAGCAGGACGGCAAGAGAATCGCGGATATGGATCAGATTCTTCTTCCCGATCCCATTATGGAAGAATTCGTGAGGCTCAACAAGCGTGTGTACGAACTCGAAAAGGCGCTCAACGTGCACTCTTGCAGATATTCAATAACCGTCGACGAGGACAACATTCTTCCCGCCGAAGTCGAGGAAATCGAATCGCAATTCGAGCAAAATCAATCACAAGCGGACAAACCGCAAGCATAAAAAGGACAAAGTCCGATATGAAAATCTACAACACACTCACAAGAAAAAAAGAAGATTTCGTGCCTCTTCACGAGGGACAAGTCAACATGTACGCATGCGGAATCACGGTTTCGGGCGAAGCGCATATAGGTCACGCCTATCAAGCGCTCATCTACGATATTATCCGCAAATACTTTGAAAAAATAGGATACAAAGTCAATTACGCGCGCAACTATACGGACGTTGACGACAAAATCATTGCCAAGTCCAAAGAAACGGGCATACCGCCCCTCGAGTACGCAAGTATGATGATAGAGCGCATAGACAAACTTATGCGCAAATTCGAGGTTGACGATCCGACCATATGGCTCAAAGCAACGTGCAATATCGACAATATCATCGACTTCGTGTCCAAACTTATCGAAAAGGGTCACGCCTACGCAACAGAAAGGGGCGACGTGTATTTCTCCGTCGAGAGTTTCCCAGGATACGGCAAACTCAGCGGCAGACGACTCGAGGACGCCTACGAAAGCGTGCGTATAGAAAACGAGGAGAACAAACGCAATCCCCTCGATTTCGCGCTTTGGAAATCCGCAAAGGAAGGCGAGATTTTCTGGGAATCTCCGTGGGGTAAGGGCAGACCCGGTTGGCATATCGAGTGCTCGGCAATGAACAGAGCGGCGTTCGGAGATCAAATCGACGTTCACGGCGGCAGAAGAGATTTGATTTTCCCGCACCACGAAAACGAGATCGCGCAAACGGAATCGCTTACGGGCAAGCCTTTTGCAAAATACTGGATCCACAACGGACTCATCAAAGTCAACGGACAAAAGATGAGCAAGTCGCTCGGAAACAGCCTTCTTCTTTCGGATCTTCTGGACGAGTATAAACCCGATACGATAAAGTATGCTCTGCTTCAGACCAACTATAGAGGCGATATCAATATCACCGACGAGTTGTTCCCCGACGCGGACAAGCATATGTACGAGTTTTACAAGGTGCTCGAAGCCGTCAACGAAAGCGGACTTGCAAGCGACAAGCAAAGCAAGTGGATTGACGATTCTTTCAATCGCGCAATGGACGACGACTTCAACACGGCGAAGGCACTTGCGGATTTGTTCGGAATCTTCAAGGGTATCAGAGCAAAGTTGAAAGCAGGCGACAGCGACGCCGTCGCAGACGCAAAACAAGTGGTAAAGACCTATTCGCTCCTCGGACTTTTCAGATGCGAACCAAAGGACTTTATCGCTTACTACGAGCAAAAACAAAAGGCAAAAGAGAGCGCGATTCCGCAAGAAGTGCTTGATCTCGTCGAGCAAAGAAAGGCTGCAAAAGCAAACAAAGACTGGGCAAGCGCAGACGCAATAAGAGCAAAAATCAACGCGCTCGGCTACGTCGTCAAAGATACAAAAGACGGCTCTTTCGCAGAAAAAGCGGAATAATCCGATAACGATACAAAAACAATTAAAACAAGGTTTATATTGGCAAAATCAAGCGATAAAACCTTGTTTTTGCAAAAACACGTTCTTTTGGAGGAGAAAAACATATGAAACGTCGCATATTTACGGCTCTTGACAATTTGAAGAAAAGAGACGCTTTCGACGCTAAGTACGCACAACTCGAAAAGAGAAGAGAAGAACTCGACAAACAGATCAAGCGCGAAGAGCGCGAAGCAAAAATCGTGCTTGCCAAAGAGAACGTTGTCGAGTTTACTCACAAAGCAAAAAAATACGCAAAGAAGCAAGCCAAAAAGGCGGCGTACGACGCCAAGTATCTTTACGTTGCAGGCGGTCACGCCAAAAACGAATTTTTGGGCTGGCTCACTATTTTCAGTTTTCGCCGTTCACATAAAGTCAAGACTACGAGATTCGTAAGATACGACGATAGCGACAAACGCCTATATCTCGATTTTTACGAGTGCAAGGACAGGGATAGAACCAAAAAGGCGAGAGTGTTCGTCTATATTCACGGCGGGGGTTGGATCGGCGGTCTGCCCGAAACCAGAGAGGCGTACACCACCAAACTTTGCGAAAAAACGGGTTATTTCGTGGCTAGCCTTTATTACGGCGACGCGCCCTTTTACGGTCATCCCGAAATGATTCAAAACGTATACAAGGCGTTTGCATGGCTCAAAGATCACGCCGACGAATACAATATCGATATGGATCATATCTTCGTGGGCGGCGAGAGCGCGGGCGCGCACCTGAGCAGTATGGCAGGCGCAATCAGCACCAATCCCGAATACGCCTCGCACTTCGAGCTTGACGAACGCTCAAAAGATCAGAAGATAAGCGCGCTTATGCTCAACTGCGGCGTATACGATTTTCCAAAGGCGGTGCATACGGGCTTTAAAAACATAGGTATATACACGCAGTCCTATTGCAAAGGCACACCCGTGGAAGAGTGCAGCGAAGAATTGCAAAAAGAGGTTTCGCCCATCAACTGGGTCACCAAAGATTTTCCGCCAACCTTTGCCATTTCGGCAGAGAACGACAAACTCGCCGTCCTCACTTTCGACCTCGTGAAAAAGTTTCAGGATCTCGGCGTCGTTTACGAGCACTATCACGGAGAGGGCAAATGGGCGGTTCACGCTTTCCCCGTCGCACAATTTCTCAAAATTTCAAAAGAGGCACTCAAACGCACGATTGCGTTCCTCAACTATTTCGAGATAGAATAAGAATCGAGCCGAAGGCAATCGGATTTGTTTGGAATCATTTAGAATTTGATTATATTCTTTAATAAATAAAGATAAAACGCGCGCAAGGCGCGTTTTCTTTTAGAAAAGGACTGCAAAACGCAGTCCTTTTTCACATGCCGTTGCAAAATTATGTAGTTGAAAAATCTAACTCTTTACAGCTTTCCCGTGCTGCCGAAGCCGCCTTGTCCGCGCTCAGTGTCGTTTAGAGTTTCCGCTTCTTCAAAATCTGCTACGAAACAGGGTGCTAGCACGAGTTGCGCGACGCGTTCTTTGTCATCGACGGTTTGAGGTTCGCCTGAATGATTGTGGAGCGAAACGATGATTTCTCCGCGATAATCGCAGTCAATCACGCCTACTTTGTTGGCAGGCGCAAGCGAGCGTTTCGAGGCAAGTCCGCTGCGTGCATACACGAGTCCGACGAGTCCGTCGGGTATCTCGATTGCAATTCCCGTGTGGATAAACACGGTTTGGTGAGGTTCAACCGTGACGGCTTTCCCCTCGCAAGAGTACAAATCCGCACCTGCGGAAAAGAAAGTGCCGTATTTGGGTACGATTGCGTTTTCGTTCAATTTTTTGAGTTTTACGGATACGTGTTGCATAATTTCCTCGTTTTTATTGCGATTTTTGAGTTTGCGTTCAGTTTACTTGTTTGTTTTCTTTTAGAATTTTTTTGTAATATGGCGTTCTATATTTATGTGGCTTAAGTCTTTTACGCTTTTGATGTGATTTTAGTGCGAATAGCCGCAATAGTTAACGTCCGCCATCGTTTGTTTTGAGCAAGATATCTCCGCAAGTCAGGTTGAAAGGACAAGCGAAAGAATAGATGTGTTGCACGAGTTTTGCATCGTCCGTGGGCGTGCCGTCCGCAACGTGCGTGATTTGTCCGATCTCAAACGATTTGCCGTCGTTTGAATCGGGAGCAAGCACGACAAGAGTTTCTCCCGTTTTGAACCTATTGCGCATCTCGACGGTTACGACGCCGTCGTTTTGGCTTTGCACTACGGCGGTGAAAACGTATTTTTCGGGGGATTGTCCTTCGTCAAGACATACCGTGTCGAGATTGTCGCCCTCGAAATACGCGTCGGTGTAGGTGCGGTGCGCCACTGTTTCGAGGGCGGCGTTGTATTTTGCGACGTTGTCGATTCTGCCTTTTTCAAGGAATTCGTCGATTGCGTGTCTATACGCGTTTGCGACGGTTGCGACGTAAAACTCACTCTTCATTCTGCCTTCGACTTTGAGAGATACGATGCCGCAAGCGGCAAGCGAGGGAATATGCTCGAGCAAGCGCAAATCCCTGCTGTTCATAAAATACGTGCCCCTTTCGTCTTGTTCGATATCGAGAGGTTTTGCGCCGTGTCTTTCGGTTTCGGTTATGCGATAGCCCCATCTGCAAGGTTGTATGCAAGCGCCTCTGTTTGCACTGCGCCCCGAAAAATACGTGGACAACAGACAACGGCCGCTGTAACTCATACACATTGCTCCGTGCACGAACGCCTCGAGTTCCATGTCGGGAACAGCCTCGTGGATTTGGCGTATTTCTTCAAGTCCGAGTTCTCGTGCAAGCACGACTCTCTTTACGCCCATTCCTTGCCAGAATTTGACGGCAAGCAGGTTGGTCGTGTTTGCCTGTGTGGAGAGGTGAATCGTGAGAGTCGGGGCAACTTCTTTGCAAAGCGCAACGAGCCCTACGTCGCTTATAAGCACGGCGTCGACGTGTGCGCTTTCAAGAAAAACGAAATAATTTTTGAGCGCTTCGAGGTCTGAGTTTCTTGCAAAAACGTTTGCGGTGACGTACACCTTTTTGTCGATGGCGTGCGCAAATCTGACACCCTCGGCAATTTCATCGTCAGAGAAATTGTCTGCAAAAGCACGCAACGAAAAAGACTTTCCGCCTATATAAACGGCGTCTGCGCCGAAGTGGAAAGCGGTTTTGAGTTTTTTGAGGTTGCCTGCCGGCATCAGAAGTTCAAGCATTGTTTTGCACCCTTAGTCGTCAAGAAGTCGTTTCTTGTAAAACGGCAATATATTGTCAATAAAAAGCCTTTATCAATACAAATCGGCATTATAAAATGCCGATTTGGTGAATTGTGTCAAAATTTGAATTAGTCCGTAATGAGGGGGATCTTGGCAAGATACACGATATCGTCGCGCTCAGCCGCATCGCCCTCTGCAAGCACGAACGCCTTTTTGTAGATGATTCCGCCTGCGAGATTGACGATTTGTTCGAGCCCTCTCAAACTTCCGCCCGTGGACACCACGTCGTCTACGATCGCGACTTTCTTGCCTTTGATGAGGTCTGCATCGTGCTTGGACAGATACAAGGTCTGCTCGTTGCCGGTGGTGATGGATTTTACACTCGTTTGTATGCCGTCTTGCATATAGAGCTTTTTGGATTTTCTGCATACGGCGTAGTATCTTTGTCCGAGTTCGCGAGCAATGACATGACTAAGTTGCAAGCCTTTCGATTCCGCCGTGATTACGACGTCGCAACCCGTGAGAAGTTTGGCAAGTTCCTTCCCGCAATGCTCGGTCATTTCCGAGTCGCCGTGGAGATTGAAAAAGCAAATGCTGATTCCGTTGGGAAGCGGAAGTATTGGGAGGTCTGCTTTGAAGCCTTTGATGTCAACTTGATAGGTTCTGTCCATTTTATCCTCCGAAACGCGAGGTTTCGCAAAGTGTATTCGTTGTTTGCAACCCGTATATTATATGATATACGCGCGCGATTTTCAAGACAAAAAGGAATATTATTTCATTTTCTCGTATGAAAAAATCAATCCTCTTTCTTTGTCGTTTCGTCGGTGTTTTCTCTTTCGCGTGCGCTGTTGTAGGCGGTGAGTTTCACTTTGTTTTCGTCCTTGTCGCGAACGTAGGTGTTGTCGAGCTGAGCGCGAAGATTGCCAACTACGCTTTGAACGTATTCTTTGCGCAGTTGCGCTTGTTCTTCCTTTTCCTCGGGTGTGAGTCCAACGGTTTTGGATTTTTTTGCAAGTTCGTTTATTCTTTGAATGTCTAGCATGTTATGCCTCCGTATCAGTGCGCCAGTCTATTGGCGTTTGTCCGTGTTGTTTGAGAAATTCGTTGCACTTTGAGAAGTGTTTGCACCCGAAAAAGCCTGCGTACGCCGACAGCGGCGATGGGTGAGGACATTCGAGTATCAAATGTTGCGGATTGGTTATCAACGCTTTTTTGGAGCGCGCGTTTCCGCCCCACAGCATAAAGACTATCGGTTCTTTTCTTGCGTTGAGTTTGCGTATAATGCTGTCGGTGAGCACTTCCCAGCCTTGTCCTTTGTGTGAGTTCGGCTGTCCTTCGCGAACGGTAAGCACCGTGTTGAGCAAAAGCACGCCTTGCTTTGCCCAGTTGACGAGATATGGAGAAGTGTTCTTTATTCCGACGTCCGTTTCGATTTCCTTGAATATGTTGACGAGCGACGGCGGCGCGGGAACGTTCGGCTTGACCGAGAAGCACATGCCGTGCGCCTGTCCCTGTCCGTGATAAGGGTCTTGTCCCAAAATCACCACTTTCACCTTCTCGTACGGCGTGTATTTGAGCGCGTTGAAAATGTCGTGCATATCGGGATATATCACGCGCGTACGATACTCCGTCGCAAGAAATTTGCGCAGGTTCTGATAGTTTTCGCTTTCAAAATCTTCCTTGAGAACGTCGTCCCAACTGTTTCCTATGTGTACCATATCCATATTATACCACATTTTTTTGACCGCGCAAGGTATATAACCCAATCCTTTTTGCCATACTACATTTAGTCCGCAAGGATAAACAAAAATCAGGGCAATTAGCCTAAAAAGGAGAAAATTTATGGCAAAATCCGAAACCAAACAAACAAAGCGTAGCAACGGTTGTCATTGTGACGAACCCAAAACGAGCAAAACCACGAAGAATCGTGCTAAGAGTCCGTCCGATTGCAAAAACTGTAAGTAAAAACCGCGCTAAATAGCGCATAACTTTGTCAGCACCCCTTGACTGTCAACTCATTTACGTTTAGTAAATTAGGGTTGCCATTCAAGGGGCGCTTTCTTGTTATGCATCTATTTAATCGCGGTTTTTACAACTAATTTTTCTGCCTGATTACGAGGCTCTTTCTTGTTCTTCATCTAAATATCGAAGTTTTTTGTTTCATCCTCTACAAGAGTGGACGTTTAGCACTCTAAATAGATGCGCCCCCTCTTTCCGGACCACGCCGGTATTTCTCCCACCACTCAAACTAACGTCATTTCTCTACAAGAGTCATCATCATTCGCGGGGGAGACAGTCGGCACTTGCATAGATAGGGACAGCCCACTCATTATGCCACCGTCCTTTGTGCGCCAGGCAGTGGCCAACGAAACGGCGCAGTCGGACGGTACTGCGCACACAAGGCTCACACACGACGAAAACAAGCGAACAACTGCAACAAGTTGCGGTTGGAGCAATGGGGCTTGTGTGCGACGAGAGCGCGGCGCTCATATGCTCGCCGCCTTGCGGCTCGTGTTCCGTCTTCGAATAAACACATTGCGTGTATAAGTGGACTTCGAATAAGTTTTCGTTTCAGGTGTGGTTGTAACCCCACCCGCAATTATTAATTGCCCAGGCAATGTCGTTTGAGCAATTATTCTTCATCTTTCATTGAATCGATTTCGGCGGTGGATTGACGCTCGCCGATCTTCATATCTTCGAGAGCGTAGGTGCGCACGTCAAAACTGCCGTCTTTGAGCATTACTTTCACTCTGGCGGTTTGCTTTATCAAATCGTTGGATTCCACCGTGCCTTCGCCGTCCGGGGTTTTGACTTTGCTGCCGACTTTCGGCATAAGTTTGTACGTTTCGGTGTAATACGCGTTTTCGTATTTAAGGCAGCACATCAACCTTCCGCACACGCCGCTTATCTTTTGCGGATTGAGGCTCAAACCTTGCACTTTTGCCATTTTTATGGACACTTTCTCAAAGTCGGGAAGGTGGGTGGTGCAACAGCAGGGACGACCGCAAGGCGCAAGCGCTCCGCGCATTTTGGTGTCGTCACGCTCGTATATCTGACGAAGTTCGATGCGGACTTTGAATATTGACGCGAGCACGCGCACGAGTTCTCTGAAGTCGACTCTTCCTTCTGCGGTGAAGTAGAAAATGAGTTTGGTGCGGTCGAAAGTGTATTCTGCGTCAACGAGTTTCATATTGATATTCATCTCCGCCACCTTTTCGCGTATGACTTTGAGGGCGTGTTCTTTGTCTTGCAAATTCTTTTCCACGCGTTTTTCGTCCTCTTCGGTGGCTTTGCGCACGACGGGTTTGAGAGGTTGGACGATTTCGCTTTCATCAACGTCCTTGTTTGCGATTGCGCAAGTGGCGTATTCCTGTCCGCGTGCGGTTTCCACTATAACGCCGTCGCCTTCCTCAAAAGCCAAACCTTTGGGGTCGAAATAGTACACTTTGTTGGTGTTTTTGAATTTTATACCTACGATTATTGCCATTTATGTTTTGCCTCCAACATTGAAAAAAGCAGGTCGTCTACCGTTGCCATAACGTTGACGTTGAGAGAGAGTTTGCGCCGCGCCGTGTTTATTTTGAAAAGGATTTCGGACAGCGCACGCTCCGAATAACGACCGCTCAAATTTATTATATCCGCCGATAAATGTTTAGACAACATTAAATTTTGATTTTGTTTGCACACAAGCATATCGCGAAGAATTATGCTCGTCACGTCGAGAAGTCCGCTCAAATCCTGCTCGCTTGCTACGATTCCGTCAACTTTTACGACGTCGCTGCTGCGATTGAGGTTGGCCAAAAGATATATCGCGCACTTATATAAATCCGCATACTTTGGGGAGAGCGCGATTTTGTGTGCCTTGCCGAGTTGTCCCTCGCTGCAAGCCGCCGCAATTGCGCAAGTCGGCTCGTCTATGCCGAGCGAAAGCAAAGCGCGGTATACCACGTCCTCGTCGAACACGTCGATTGCGACCGTTCGCGCACGGGATTTTATGGTGTCGAGCACGCTCGCTTCGTTTGCGACGCCGAGGAATATCGTGACGTCTTTTGGCGGCTCTTCGAGCGTTTTGAGAAGTTTGTTTTGTGCTTGCGCGTTCATCTGATCGGCGCGATGCACGAAGTAGATTTTGTGTCCCGAAAGCGGTTTGACCGATACGGTGTCGAGCATCTGTTCGACGTCGTCAACCTTGATTTTATCCTTCGTCGGAAAGACGTGATAAACGTCGGGGTGGTTGTTGTGAAGCACCTTTCTGCACTCGGAGCATTCAAGGCACGCGTCGTGATTTGCGCAATACACGCTTGCCGCCACGAGAGTGAAAAACTCATCGACGATCTCGTCGTCGGGGGATACCACCATATAGGCGTGACCGAGTCCCGAAGAGAAGTCGTTGTGTATGAGATTGTACGCGCGCGAGTCGCGCAACGCTTTTTCAAAGGTGATTTCGCTCACTTTATGGCACCTCTTTCTCTGAGCACCGCAATTATCTTTTGCGAAGTGACGTTTTTGTCAAAATCGGGTTTTATCCGCACGAAACGAGGGTCTGAACATGCCATTTCTGCATTGTAGCCTGCATATACTCTATCGTGAAATTCTGCCGATTCGAGTTCGAGCCTGTCGTCTGTGATGCGGAAAGTACGCCACGCTTCGCTTGGTTTCAAATCGAGGAAAATCGTGACGTCGGGAAGAAGTCCGTCTATTGCCGGAGCGTTGATCGCTTTGATAAGATCTGCGCCCAATCCGCGAGCGTAACCTTGATAGGCTATGGAACTGTCAACGTATCTGTCGCATACCACGAGTTCGCCGCGCTCGAGTGCCGGCTTGATGACCTCACGCACGAGTTGCGCTCTCGACGAGGCGTAAAGATACGCTTCCGTAACTCCCGTCATCTCCTCGTTTTCGGGGTTGAGTATGACCTTGCGGATTTGCTCGGATATGTGAGTGCTGCCCGGTTCGCGAACGTAAACCGCGTGCTGATGAGTTGATTCAAGATAGTCTTTGAGAAGTTTGAGTTGAGTGGATTTGCCCACGCCTTCGCAACCTTCGAATGATACGAACATAGAGTCCCTCGTCTTTGTTGATTTGCTTATTATATCACGCTTGAACTTTTATGTCCAACGTTGTTGATTATTCCTCGTCGGATTTCTTGCCTTCGAGAATGGAATAGTGCTTGCTTGCCTTGATTTCCTTCAGAGAACGATTGTCGTTGCCGTTTACGTTGAAAGAAGCAAGATACGGGGTGATGCACCTCGTAAGAGAATCGTTGCCGACGTAGTTCGCGGAGTTGTGTCTTGCCCAAATCGTTGAGATTTCTTCCTTGCTCATAGTTTTGTAATTTGCCTGTTCGGTGATTTTCGAGACGTTCTTGTCGTAGTTGAAAATTCCCCAAGACGAGTGTTCCGCGGCGTGTTTGAAGTTCCAGGTGGTGAAGTTCCAGCCAAGACCGCAATAAAGCTCCATAACTCCGCTCCACGCCTCTTCTTCGGTTTGGTTTGCGTTGTAGCCCGCAGTGCCCTTTTTGTCGGGGTGCGAATCGGGCCATACGTTGAATTCGCCGATGAGAACGGGAACGTTATACTTTTTCGTGGCAAGATTGTTGGATGTGATTTGCAATCCGTAGTAGGTGGCGTTGGCTACGCCCGAACTCGCCCAATTGTAGTGATGATATTGATACATCACGTTTTCCCAACCGTATTTGGAGGGGTTGGGCAGATCGAAAGACGTCCAGCACGATTCCATACAGATTATGTGGTTTTTGTCGACTTCGCGGATCGCTTTGTAAAGTTCGTCAAAATATTCGTGCGTTCTCGTCGTGGTGGTTTGGCTTCCGTTCTTCTTTATGCCCGGTTCGTTCAAAAGGTCGTAGGCGGCAACTGTCGCATTGTTTTTGTAACGATTTGCAACCGCAATCCAAATCTCCTTGGTTTTGGCTCGGCAGATTTCTCCCGTTTCGTCCTCGCCCCAAAGTCTGCCGCCGTCGGGATAAGCAATATCTCCCGTGTGGTCGTTTCCGCTTTGAGAGCCTACCGCGCCGTGCATATCGAGTATGGCGTAAAGAGAGTATTTCTCGCACATTTCAAGCGCCCAGTCAAGACGTGCGAATTTGCTTTCGTCGACGGCGAGTTCCTCGTACGGCGTGCGCTCGTATTTGTCGCCGACTTTCTTCACGGGGTTGGTGAGATTCATATAGGTGAAGGGGATTCGCACACAGTTGAAACCGAGGCCTTTGATACGCTCGAAGTCGAGTTCGGTGACCCAGTTGCTTTCGTATACGTCCAAAAGTTCGTACATACCGTCTTCACCGAAACGGTTGGCAAGTTCGAGCATCATATCGATTTGTCCGTACTCTCCTCCGATATCCGTCGGAACGAGCCAACTCTCCTGCACGAGCCAACCGCCCAAGTTTGTGCCGTACAAACCTATGGCGTTGCCGTCGACGATTTTTGCTCCGTCCGTTTTCAAATAAGGCGAAGGTTCGTCGCCGTCCGAGCAAGACGTCAGTATCAGCACGGATGCCGCAAGGATGAGAATCAAAACTATTGCGATTGCGTGTTTTTTCATAATTTTCTCCGCTCTAAAGGCTTTAGGATATCGTTTCGATTATAACAATTTTTCGTTTCGTATTCAATAGGCAACGTATTTTATTTTGATTTGGGTTTTATGGCTGTTTTGCAAATGGAAACGGCGTTTGGGATTCCGGTAATAATTTTGCCGTTTCGGCGGCGGTTTTAAAGGGGCGGACTTTCTATCCGCGCTTGACAATGTTTTGTATTGGTATTAAACTAAATATTATTATTTTATCGAGAGGAGCACCTCGCGCTTATGGACTATAAGCAGATTGAAAGCAAATGGCAAAAAATTTGGGCGGATACCGGACTTTATAAGTTCGATCGCTCGAGAGTGGACAAAAAGTATTATTGTCTTGAAATGTTTTCATATCCCTCGGGAGCAAAACTCCACGCAGGGCATTGGTACAATTACGGACCTGCGGACACTTTTGCGCGTTTCAAACGTATGCAAGGCTACGAGGTTTTTCAGCCGATGGGATTCGACGCATTCGGTTTGCCTGCGGAAAACTACGCCATAAAGACGGGTATCCACCCCGAGGAAAGCACCCTCAAAAATATTGCCACGATGGAAGGTCAACTCAAACGTATCGGCGCTATGTACGATTGGGATTACGAGATCAAAACCTGTCTGCCCGACTACTACAAGTGGACGCAATGGATGTTCCTTCAACTCTATAAGAAGGGGCTTGCATACCGCAAGGAAGCGCCCGTCAACTGGTGCCCCTCCTGCAACACCGTGCTTGCAAACGAGCAGGCGCAGGGCGGTATCTGCGAAAGATGCGGAAGTCAGGTGACCCACAAAAACCTCAATCAATGGTTTTTCAAAATCACCGCGTACGCAGACGAATTGCTTGACGATCTCGACAAACTCGACTGGCCCGAAAAGACCAAACTTATGCAAAAAAACTGGATCGGCAGAAGTTTTGGCGGCGAAGTCGAATTTCAAGTCAAAAACAGCGACGTTACGCTCAAAGTGTTTACCACCAGAGCAGATACGATTTTCGGCGTAACGTACGTCGTTCTCGCACCCGAAAGTCCGCTCGTGGATAAGGTCGTGACCGACGAGCAAAGGGCGGCGGTTGAAGAATACAAAGAAAAGAGCGCAAAAGCGACCGAAATCGACCGTATGTCCTCGACAAGAGAAAAAACGGGCGTCCCGACGGGCGCTTATGCAATCAACCCCGTCAACGGAGAAGAAGTGCCTGTCTTGGTTGCGGATTACGTTATCGCCAGTTACGGAACGGGTGCGGTTATGGGCGTTGCCGCTCACGACGAGCGTGATTTCGTGTTTGCGCAAAAACTCGGATTGCCTATCAAGAGAGTCATCAAAGGCAAAGACGGCGTTGACGATTCGCTTCCGTTCTGCGAGTACGGCATTCTCACCGACAGCGGCGAGTTTGACGGTATGAGCAGTGAGGACGCAAAACTCGCAATCCTCAAAAAACTCGAAAAAGAGGGTAAAGGCGGACTCAAAACAAACTATCGTTTGCGCGACTGGCTCGTGAGCCGTCAGCGTTATTGGGGCGCGCCTATTCCTATCGTTCACTGCGATCATTGCGGCGACGTTCCCGTTCCCGAAAAGGATTTGCCGGTGCGCCTTCCGCTTGGAGTAAACTTTACGCCAGACGGAGAATCTCCCCTCAAAAAGTGTGACGAATTTATCAACACCACTTGTCCGATTTGCGGTCGTCCCGCAAAGCGAGACGCGGATACGCTAGACACTTTCGTTTGCTCGAGTTGGTATTTCTTGAGATACCCCGACGCTCACAACGCAGACAAGCCGTTTGACAGCGAGTGGATAAACAAGATGCTTCCCGTTGACAAGTATATCGGCGGTGCGGAACACGCTTGCTTGCACCTTTTGTACGCGCGCTTCTTCACCAAAGCGTTGCGCGATATGGGATATCTCAACTTTGACGAACCCTTCCTTTCCCTCGTGCATCAAGGCACGATTCTCGGTCCGGACGGCAACAAAATGTCCAAGTCGAAAGGCAACGTCGTATCTCCCGACGATTCTATCGCAAAGTACGGCGCGGATATTTTCAGAGTGTATCTTATGTTCGGATTCAACTACGTCGAGGGCGGTCCGTGGAACGACAACGGTCTTGAATCTATCAGCAGATTCTTCGACAGAGTGGAGCGTATCGTCAAAAAGTGCTACGAAGTCAACTTTGCAAACGCGCCGTTGGGCAAAGCGGAAAAGGAGTTGAACCGAGTGCGCCACAATACGATCAAATGCGTCACCAACGACCTCGGCTCGTTCTCGTTTAACACGGCTGTTGCAAGACTTATGGAATTTGTCAACGCTATGTACAACTACGAGGCAAACACTGCTCAAAAGAATGCGATTTACAAGGATTGCGCAAAGGACCTCGTGCTTTTGCTTGCGCCGTTCGCTCCGCATTTCTGCGAGGAACTTTGGGAGATGCTCGGACAAAAGTACAGCGTGTTCAATCAATCGTACCCGACGTTCGATCCTGCCGCTATGGTGCTTGACGAAGTGGAACTTGCCGTTCAAATCAACTCCAAGATGAGAGCAAAAGTCACCGTCGCAACCTCAGCAAGCAGAGAAGAAATCGAAAAAGCCGCACTCGAAGCGGTCAAAGATCAACTTGCCGCTGCGCCGAAGAAAGTCATCGTCGTTCCCGGCAGGCTTGTGAATATAATTGCATAAAAACCACTTTAACGCACTGTTTTGCAGTTTAAACCGTGTGTTTTGGAATAAAACAAATAACACAGACTACATCGACATTAGAGGAAAAACACTATGTTGGATTTGGCAAGAATCAGAAGCAATCCGCAAGAGGTGGTTGACGCCCTTGCAAAGAAAGGCTATCACGCAGACTTTTTAGACGTTATCGCTTGGGACGACCAAAGAAAAGCGACGATAACCGCAATCGAACAACTCAAGGCGCAAAAGAACAAGGTGTCGGCGCAAATTCCCGTGCTCAAAAAAGCAGGTCAACCCGTCGAACCTATTTTTGAAGAGATGAGAAAACTCGGCGACGAGATTGCCGAGGGCGACGCGAAAATCAACGAACTCATCGCAAAAATCAACGACGCGCTTGCGTGTATGCCCAACATTCCCGATCCCGATCTTCTCCCCGGCGAAAAGGAAAACAACAAGGTCATCAAAATCGTGGGCGAACAACCTAAATTCGATTTTCCGCTCAAAAACCACGTTGACCTTTGCACCGATCTCGG
This sequence comes from Bacillota bacterium, assembly GCA_050873585.1. Classification (GTDB taxonomy): domain Bacteria; phylum Bacillota; class Clostridia; order Christensenellales; family CAG-917; genus CAG-475. Next base: position 16,260 of record JBNMJA010000017.1, read on the forward strand.
TATGATCGACTACGAAAGAGGCGTCAAACTCTCGGGCAACGGTTTCTGGATTTACAGAGGCGTGGGTGCAAGGCTCGAATGGGCGTTGCTCAACTACTTCGTGGACGAGCATCTCAAGGACGGTTACGAATTTATTCTTCCGCCTTATCAACTCGGATACAACTGCGGTTTCGGCGCAGGTCAGTTCCCCAAATTCAGCGACGAAGTGTACTGGCTCGATTGCGACGAGGACAGAAAGCGCAATCGGTTTATGCTTCCCACCGCGGAAACCGCGCTCGTCAATATGTACGCAGGCGAAATTATCGACGAGAGCAAACTCCCGATGAAGTTCTTTGCATACTCTCCTTGCTTCAGAAAAGAGGCGGGCAGTGCAAGAGCGGAAGAGAGAGGTATGATAAGAGGTCACCAATTCAACAAAATCGAAATGGTGCAATACGCTCACCCCGACCACAGCAAAGAGGCGTTTGAAGAACTCGTCGAAAAGGCGTCGAGACTTGTCGAACAACTCGGTTTGCACTTCAGAGTCAGCAAACTTGCCGCAGGAGATTGCTCCGCGTCCATGGCAAGAACTTACGACGTCGAACTTTGGATTCCGTCTATGGGTATCTACAAGGAATGTTCGTCCGTGTCCAACGCAAACGACTATCAGGCACGCAGAAACAACACTCGTTTCCGCGATTCCGAAACGGGCAAGCCTCGTTTCGTGCATACTCTCAACGGCAGCGGTCTTGCAACGAGCAGACTTATCCCCGCAATCGTCGAGCAGTTCCAGAATGCAGACGGTTCTGTCACCATCCCCGAAGTGCTTCGCAAGTATATGGGCGGTATGGAAAAAATCACCAAATAATCACGGTTTTACGGCAAAGCGCAACCGCGCTTTGCCTTTAAGCAAATATCAAAAAAGGAAAGGAAATTATGAGAGAAGAACTCAAAAAATACGGCAACGAAGCCTATGAAATGGTCGAGTACGCTGCAAACGAGATCGGTCCGCGTCTTCCCGGTTCTCACAACGAGAAGAAGTACCACGAGTATATGTCGGACAAACTCAAAGAAATCGGGCTTAATCCCGTCACGGAAAGTTTCGTGTTTGCACCGCATGCGTCTATCGGCGGTCTGCCGTACGCAGGTTGGGCAGGCATCATCGGTTGCATTCTCACGATAGTTGCAACAATGCTCGCAAGCTTATCCACATACGCAGGGCTCGCAACGCACTTCGTGTGCACTATGTATATGCTTTTCACATGGGTGTGGCTCATCGTCAGCGTGTTCAAGTACAACACATGCTTCGATTGGTGCTTCAAGCATAAGGTGTCGCACAATACATACGCCGAATTGCTCCCCGAAGACGGAAAATACGATTATACCATCTTCCTTTCGGGCCACACCGATACGAGTTGGACGCTCAAACTCAGTGCGTCTCAAAACAAACTCGGATTCGTAGGCGTCGTTCTTCGCCTCGGCCTCGGTGCGATTGCCGTCGGCGTCGTGACCATAATCAGCACGGTTTTGCTTATCCTTGCAATGATTGTTCAATACGGCGCGGGTTCTCTCTCAGGAGAAACGTTCTTTAACGTTGCGAAGGCGTACGAAATTCTTTCGCAAATCACGTTGTATGCGTCGCCGCTCCTTATCGTCTGTGCTTTCCTTCTCACGATGTACAACGAAAAGACGGAAGCGATCGCTTCTCCCGGCGCAATGGACAATGCAACGGGTGTTTCCATCGCATATCAAGTCGTCAAATACTACAAAGAAAATCCCGACAAAATGCCCAAAAATTGCCGCATTATCGACTGCAACGTAGGCGCTGAAGAATCGGGCCTTCGCGGATCTATAGCATTCACTCGCAGACACAAAAACGACGGCATGCTCGACAATGCGTATCATATCAATATCGACTCCGTTGCCGACGCCGAGCATTTTGAAGTCATCCACGGCGACAGTTGGCTTTGCCCGCACTTCGACAAGGATCTCGAACGCATGTTCAAAGAGTCCATGAGAGAAGCAGGCATCAAAAATCCCGGTGATATCGCAAACCCCGTCGGCGGTTGCGACTCCACGCCTTTCCAAAAAGCAGGCGTGAAATCCATCACATTCGCCGCGCAAAATCCCGTCATGAGCGATTATTATCACACCTATCGCGACGTGCCCGAGCGTTTCTCGGCAGATACCGTGGGATTGGGGTTGGATATAGTGCCTCGCGTCATCTCCAAAATCGACGAAAGTCGCACCAAATAGCGAATAACTGCGGCAGAGCCGTCCGTCCGTCAACTCATTTACGCATAGTAAATTAGGGTTGCCGTTCGGACGGCTCTTTCTTGTTCTTCATCTATTTGGCGCGACTTTTTCTTTTTCTACAAGAGTGAGCGTTTCGTACCCTAAATAGATGCGCCCCTCTTTCCGGACCGCGCCGGTATGTCCACTTCGGCGTTTGCGCACCGCAATCCGCCTCGTTCGCTTTGGCTACAACTCGTCCACCGGACGGGTTGCTTAACGCGTCGCGCCCGACCACTCAAACTAACGTCAA
>JBNMJA010000018.1:0-18770 GCA_050873585.1 Bacillota bacterium
ATCTTCAAATACGTCGTAAGTGATAACGGAAATCTTTCCGTTGTTGGTAATTGCATAGATGATTTCGTTTCTGTCTGGGAAATAAGCAACAGTATCAAATCTGATAAGGCTTTCACCGTCATTGAAATCGAAACCATCTTCATCGAAGAATGCAATTTTGTTGAGTTCAATCATTTTTCTAACTCCTTTTTATTTGAGATTGCCGTTCGGCAGTGGGCAAGGAGCATAAGTCGAAACGTTTCAAATGCGAATACTGTTGCAATGGAATATGTCAACGGCCAAATCAATTTGAGCGAAAAATAGTGTAAAAATAAAAATAGCCAAACCGCTATGAGTCTGACTCCATAAAATGGCTCTCTAAACATCTACCACTATTTTTCCGTGCCGTTGATATATTCGCTGACTTATGCGACGATAACCACCACGAAGGGCAAATTAAAGACGTTATACCGTATTTACAAGTTGAATTAATTGATGTAATATAATTATGATTTTATTTCATAAAAGGGGAGTATATGCGATAGTACAGTTGAATTGTTGCTTAATGATTTTGATGTTATATATGTGTTGCCTAGACTTCTTGGGATAATGGAAATAAATTAGATTTATTGATAAATGAAGTGAAATAGCCATTGTTGAATAAAGGAATAAAAAAATACACAACAAATATTGACAATAAAGGTATAAAACTGTATAATTTAAGAGCAAGTGGAATATAATATAGCGAGGAAATATGGAACTTGTTAAATGCTTAAAAAATCAATATGGAGAAAACACCCCTATCTTTTTTGAAGATATTGCCAATGTTTGCTCCGGATATACAAGAGGACGTGTATATCAACTTATTGATGCCGCTATGAATAGCGGCCTTTTGGCTAAGGCGGGATATGATTGCTACTATATTCCCACAACAACTCCGTTTGGGAAGTCCTTGCTTAATCCCCGAAAGGTGATTGAGAAAAAGTATATCTCGAACAAAGGTGAAGTGTATGGCTTTTATACGGGGTTGGCATTGCTTAATAGTTTTGGCATAACGACTCAAATGCCGAACGTCATAGAAGTTTTCACAAACAATGAAGCCACAAAATCAAGACGTGTGACAATAAACAATCAAACGGTTATAGTCAAAAAAGCGCGTACTAAAATAAATAACTCGAACTACAAAGAGATGATGCTTTTGGAATTGTTCAACCTTGCGGATGTTCGTTCTATTGATGCACGGGCGACACAGAAAATCGTTGATTATATGAAACAGAACAATATATCCATTCAATGTATTATGAAATACGCCAAGTTCGTTCCTGCGAGAGCTATAAAGAATTTTATGAGTAGCGAGGTGCAAAATGCTTTTGCATAAAGATAAAAATCTATTTGAACAAACGATATTTCAAGTTGCTCAAAGGAGTGTAATTGAGTCTGGAATTATAGAAAAGGACTATTATGTTTCTTTATTGCTCAAAGAATTGAGTCAAACGCTGCCGTCTATGATATTCAAAGGCGGAACGTCTTTGTCTAAATGCCATAAAGTAATAAAAAGATTTTCTGAAGACATCGATATAACTTTGGATGAAAATCATTTGTCGCAAGGCAATCGCAAGAGCGTAAAAACGGCGATTGTAAACGCATGCGAAAAGTTGGGATTCTCTATATCGAATCTCGATGACATAAAAAGCAGAATGGATTTCAACCATTACAAGATAGAGTATTCCGGCTTGTTTATGATTGACGGGCTAAAGCCTGATATAGAAATAGACACGATTTTTTCGATTCGTTCCTTCCCGTATGAGCAAAAATTGGCTACAAGTATAATCTATGATTATCTTCATGAAATGGGACTAGATGAGTTTATCGATACATATGAACTCTTGCCGTATCCTGTAAACACACAATCCATTGATAGAACATTTATAGATAAGGTTTTTGCATTGTGTGATTATTATTTGGAAGGTAAAACAAAAGAGAGATCGAGACATCTTTATGATATTTATAAACTGTATCCGCTTTTATCTGATGACAATGTGATAAGAGTGCTTGCAAAAGAAACAAGAGATGCGAGATTAAACAGCCCGTTTTGCGAATCGGCAAATTCAACAAAAGACATAAACGTACTTCTTCAAGAAATAATCGATAAAGAGTATTATAGGATTGATTACAAGGAAAATACATCAATCTTATTATATGACGATATATCATATGAAGAAGCGATAACTGTTCTTGCGAAAATAATTAGCAAAAAACTGTTTTGATTGATGTGTCCAACTGCGGTTGTTTTCTGCGCACCAAGTGTGATGGTCTATAAGTCTTTTCTTGTAGACCATTATTTTTGTATTTTTAGGGGCATTTTCGCCCATTTTTGAGCAATTTCATAGCGAATTGTCAGACCGAGTAACGGAGAACCCGTTGCCCGGTCTTTTTTTATGTCCAAAAAAAAGCGTGATTTCACACTTGAAGTCTGTCGGACGATAAGCACCGCATGGCAGGACTTGAACCTCGAACCAAGGAAGCAAAAACCGTGATAAACGCTCAAAATCGTGGTGTCGCTTAACTTGTACACCTTGTTCTTTACATTCGTATAGGTTCATGCTATAATATGGTTAACTAAAATAGGAGAGGTATAGGAGTCAGTCGATGAAGCAAGAGAAAGCGTACAAAATAAAACTCATAAAAATTCTTGAGATACTGCGCCAAGATTCGGACGAAGACCATTATATAGAGTCCACGGAAATACTGTCCAAACTCGCCGCTATGGGCATAGAGTGCGACAGGCGAACGCTATACGGAGATATTGACGTTCTCAATGATTTTGGGTACGAAGTATTGTGCGAGAAGAACCCCGGTAAGCCGAATAAGTATTGCGTGGTGGACCGCAACTTTGACGTCCCGGAACTTCGCATTCTTATGGATGCGGTACAGGCATCGAGTTTTATTACACCGAGCAAAACCGAAGTCCTATTAGATAAAATAGCCGACCTTGGCGGTAGCCATCGTGCTGAACTCTTGCGGAGTAATATCGTAAAATTCAATACGACAAAGAGCGCAAACGAAAGCATCTTCTATTCGATAAGCGAAATCAACTTGGCGATAGAGAACAACAAGAAAGTTTCGTTTGAATACTTCGACTTCAACTCAAAGCATGAGCGGGTATATAGGCGAAACGGGAAACGGTATTTCGTCAATCCGCTTGCCACGATTTATGACGATGACAACTACTACCTGATATGCTACTACGGAAGATTTGAGGGCGTGGTGCATTATCGCATAGACCGAATGGACCATGTCGAAATGGTTGTTAATCACCCTATAGACGTATATAAAGGCGAGCCGATTGATTTGAAAAGGCACAAAAAGACCTTGTTTGGAATGTTCCAAGGCGAAGAGCAGTTGGTTGAGTTCCAAGCCGATGCAAGCATTTTAGATCCGATATTTGATATCTTCGGAGATAAGGTGGAGATCGCCTCGGACGAGAACGGGAAACTGCGTTTCAAAGCGGCGGTGCAGTTGAGTCCGACATTCTTTGGGTGGTGCTTGTCGTTTGGAGACAAACTGCAAGTGGTCGGACCGAACGAAGTGGTAGAAATAATAAAGGAACACATTAACAAATTATTGAAATTCTATTAGGGAGTTATATGCTAAACGAACAAAAAATTAAAAATATAAATGAGCGAATGAAAGGGAATAAATCAAGTGTTCCTAATTCGTTGTTTAAATATCGTCCTTTTGACGAATTTACGTATGACATGCTTGAAAACGAATATTTGTACCTATGTCCTGCAAAAAGGTTGGACGATCCAAGTGAATGTGTGGTCTCTTTTGATGTTCAAGACTATATTGATATTCAGACAAATCAACTAACAAAATACTGTGTTGAGCAAATTGTGGAATCAATACGGGACTATACAGGTGATGGGAACTTTAGACGGATCCAAAGTATCATTGCAAGCATAATGACTCCAGACGGCTTAGTAAAAAGGAATTGGTTATTGGATGCATCGTTTGAATTAAAAGAACTTGCTCCGAATGCCGATATTGTTTCCTTGGTAAATATGCTTGGGAATATTCCCGAAAGCATAAATGAGCCAAATATAAGAAACCAACTAGAACAGTTGTTATTAAGAGCAGTGAAAGCGCGAGAAGATTTTGGAATTTGTTCATTAACAATTGATGGTAATAATAGAGATATGTGGGGTAACTATACAAATGAAAGCGCGGGGTATTGTATAGAATACGATATTTCGCATTATAAATTTACAGATATGATTTTCCCCGTTGTCTATAGTAGCCAAAGAGAAAACAATGTATTGATGAACATTATATGCGATTTTATAGGGCAAATGATTATTGGCATGAGTAATGGGCTAATTGATGCGGATCGTTCGAGATATTTAAGAATGTTTTTGACTAAAGATTTAAAATGGCAATATCAAAAAGGGTGGAGATTGATTGGGGATGCTGGGCAAAAATTAGAAGCCCCGCCAATCAAGGCGATTTATCTGGGAGACAATGTACAAACCGTTGATGCAATTAAAATGGAGAGATTTTGCGATAAAAAACGGATAATATTAGAGAAAGGTTGCAGAGGTTAAATTAATGACGATTGCAGAGATTATTCAGATTATAATAGGCATGCTTTCCTTGATCGCAACTGTTGCGGTATCGATTGTTATTGCTCGTGTAGAAACGAAAAGGGCAAAGAGACAGCATACGGAAGCAATACAGCAGCAAGTCAAAGAGTTTGTGATGGACAATCAGTCGGAGATAGATTATTTGCCATTATGCGTCTTTGCGAATGCAGTATCGCCGTATGCGGCAAACAAACGGCAAATATATAACCGTTTCAATAGGTGTACGGAAGAAGTCCAAATTGAAATACTGCGCCACCAAAATATTCCGATTGGACTAATTAAGGATAAGAACGTTCTTGATAAATGTCTCGATTCCTTCGATGAACAGGCATTAGAAACCAAACTATGGGAAAGGTCGTGGCTTTATGAAGGCGGGAAGTATTTCCACAGAGCGATTGACTATTATAGGGAAATGGTGGTAGATGATGACAATCCTCACATTTTCGAGATACCAAGACTTAATGAGCCGCTCGCAAAGACATTCCCAGACTCCAAGGCGGACTTAACTCTTTATATGGATAGATACTTGGAATTTGTTCTTCGTGATCAAGACGATACGAAAGACTTGCCAGAAAAACTTCCGCAAATTCCGCCCTTTACAGTTATAGATAGTTTTGTGGGAGTTGGCAACTGCGATGAGCCGACATTGTGTTTTTGGATGATGCGGTTCATTACAAGCGGTTGTTTGGCATTTTGGCATCACAAATTGGTTGCTGACCGAGATGCCGATTGGAGACAATTGAGCATTGGAGATGGTGTGATAGAAACATACGAAGATTTGTATTATGACACATTGCTGATGCTATACACGACTTATGCTAATATCAAGGAGGAAAATTGAAGATTTTTATTGAAACGGAAAAGAGAGGAACGAAAAACGTTTATCTCTTTTTAGTTTTAAAGTAAGTATGTTTTATCAAACACACGGATAATTTTTGCGTTTGTTTTTGTATCATTATGTGTTGCCTAGGCTTCTTGGGATAATGGATATAAATTGAATTTATTGATAAGTGAAGTGAAATATGATATATCATATGAAAAAGCAATAACTGTTCTTGCGAAAATAATTAGCAAAAAACTGTTTTGATTGATGCGTTCAACTGCGGTTGCTTTCTGCGCACCAAACGAGAATAAAACGAACCCGAGAGAAAATCTTGAGTTCGTTTTATTTTAGAGGATATTACGTAGATAGCGTTATGGAATTGACATCGTGGCAATCCGTTTGTCGAGATTTTGCTTGAATAATTGAGCAAGCGTTGTTGCGTAATGTGAGTTTTATTAAAAAACAGGTGCTTAAAAACACATTTCGTATAACGTCACTAAATTATGTTTTTAAAAAGCCGGAGCGGCGTGAAAATTTAGAAAAACCACTGTTTAGTAGAGATTTTGACGTTTTTTTGTAAATGCATTAAAAAAATAAAAAACATTAGTTCGACAAAATTTGACTTTCGTTAAAAGTTTTGTATGATTTTTGAATTGGCCATTGTTTTTTGTTTTGAAATATGTTAGCATAGTCTAGAAGCATTACGTAAGATTGTGTCATATTATACATAATATATATGTGTAATGGTCTTCCGTCTGCTTGCCAAAGAGTATCGTGCTTGCACGGTTAAGAGGGAAGTATTAATGTTATACGTTGCGCAGATAGCGAATGTTTTGAAGAGTGTTTCGACGTCTCTTTTCGACATTGTTCTCGTTGCCGCTTTGGCTTCGGGATTTGTAGCGTTTTTGTGTTTAATCTGCCTTGGCATCGTACTTTCCGAATCGGCTAATCTTGATAATTTGCGCACAACTGTGCAAAAAAACATAATTTTACGTATAAGTGACAATTCTGTCAGAAGTTCATTTTCACAACTCAAAGGTAACAATGTCAACGGCGGGGCGATATCGTCTTGTTTTGTTTTGCGTTGCCCGATAACAAGTATGGCAAAGGGGTTTAAGGAATAAAATGTTTGCAAAATTGATGCTTCTCAATAAATTGGGTTCGGTCGACGTGGGATTCTTCGTCGGATGTGCGGTTGCGATCGTTTTGATTGTCGCGATCTATTTTCTCATTCCCGTTTTCAACAAAAAACAATATCAGGAACAGAGAGATAATCTGAAAAAACGAGAAGAAGCGTTCAAAACGAGCAAAGGTCTTTCAAATACGCAAGACGGCGCGTTGTTTTCTGAATGCGACGTCGTTTCGGCTCTTGACGCCGAAGAAGCAAAAACCGACGCAGAACAAACGGACGTTCAAATCGAGAACTCTCAAGACGGTGACGTTCAAGTCGAAAACGCTAAAAACGAGGATGGTCAAAACGAAAATCCTCAAGACGAGAGCGTTCAAGACGAAAACTCTCAGGTCGAGAGCAATGACGGTGTTGAGAAAGAATGAAAAAAGGCCTCGTAATAGCGAACATAATCTATTATTTGTTCACTTTCACCGTAGGCGTGTTGCTTGCCGTGTTTCTGCCGTACTTCTTGATGTTGTACGGAGAGTCGGTGAGCATGATAGAGAAGTCGCTCAGTGAAAAAAACTACGCGCAGGCGATTTCGATTGTCGGCGGTTATTACGACGACGAGTACGTTTTGCAGCAGGATTTTCCTTCGGGGGGAGGAATCGTTCTGTTCAAGGCCGCGACTCTCGTTCCCGGCGCGGACGAAGACGGCAACAGCGTGCAAGATATGAAGATGCACAAGGCGTACGCAGGCTTCGTATACGGTATTAAAAATATATATAAAATAAATAAAACAGAATATAATCAAGCAATCATCAACGTCACGGATCTTTCGGGTAAGGAACATTCGATTCAAGTGCTCGACACCGATATAGATAAAAACGATACGAAAGATACCAACTCGACGTGCGAGAAAGCGGGATTCTTCTACGTCGATTTCGATCGGGAAACACTGGGGTCTATCTCTAAAATCGAAATCGTCGACTGCAACGGGAACGTGTTTGCAACCATAGACGCAAATCTCGACTACAGCGAGCAGTTCTTTGCGGACGCAACGGATTTTATCGATGAGTATAACGCCGATTTCAGATCGGATAAACTCAACGGACTCAACGACGAGTTCCTCGCAAAAAGCGAGCACTACAAAATCAGTTCGGACGGAGTGGTGAAGAGCAGCGCAGACAAAAAATCGGCAATCATCGTCGTGGTGTACTTCATCGGTATCTACCTTATAGGAGATTCGTTGATAGGCAAACGCTACGTGATTAAGTTCTTCAAATGGCTGTTCGTCAAAGTGTTTAAGATAAAACCGAAACACAAGAAAGCCAAAAAAGAGGAAGTGTTCGGTCACGATTATTTCTGCAAACTTACGATGACTTGCGACGTTTCCGAGGCGGAAGGCTTTGAAGGAAGCGTTCAGGTGAGATATTCGAACCAGAGCGGAGAAGTGCAGTTTACGCTTATGAAAGACAAAAACTACACGGATACGCAACAAGTCAAAGCGGGCGATTACGTCAATCTATGGGTTGACGTCGACAAAAAATATATAGCGCAAGGACTTCCCGACACCCTCGAGGTGGAAGGATATCAAAAACAAATAACCTTTAAGTTAAAACGCGAGGAAAGAAGTATATGAAAATATCCATTCAACACTTGACCAAGGTATTCCCGTCAAGGGAAAAGAAAGGTAAACCCGTCGTTGCGGTCAACGATATGTCCATCGAGATTCCCTCGGGAAAACTCGTCGGATTGTTGGGACCTTCAGGATGCGGCAAATCGACGACGCTCTTTATGCTTTCGGGCTTGGAATCCCCCACGCAAGGCAACATTTTCTTTGACGAGCAGGACGTAACCACGCTCGCACCCGAAAGAAGAGGTATCGGCTTGGTTTTCCAAAACTACGCTCTTTATCCTCACATGACGGTTGCGCAAAACATTATGTTCCCCTTGCTCAATATGCGTATCCCAAAAGAGCAGGCAAAAGAAAAGGCTCTCGACGCCGCTCGCCTGGTTCAAATCGAAGAATTGATGGCGCGCAAACCCTCCGAGTTGTCGGGCGGTCAGCAACAGCGCGTCGCAATCGCTCGCGCTTTGGTCAAAATGCCCAACGTTCTCCTCTTGGACGAACCGTTGTCAAACCTTGACGCACGTCTTAGACTTCAAACTCGCGAAGAAATCAAACGTATTCAACGCGAAACCGGCATTACTACCGTCTTCGTCACGCACGACCAAGAAGAAGCAATGTCCATCTGCGATATTATGGTGGTTATGAAACTCGGCTACGTTCAACAAATCGGCGAGCCGCAATCCATCTACGATAATCCCGCAAACTTGTTCGTGGCAAACTTCCTCGGAACGCCGCCTATCAATATCTTTGACGGAAGAATCGAAAACGGCAAAGTGTTTATCGGTCAAGAAGCGGTTATGGATACGGAACTCGAAGATCAGGCGGTCAAAGTCGGTATTCGTCCCGAAGGATTTATCTACGACGAAAACGGCGTGCTGTCGCTTGACGTTGATCATATCGAAGTTATGGGTCGCGACAAATCGATCGTTTCTTGCCACTCGGCATCCAACAAGCCCACCGTTCGCAGTATCGTCGATTCGGACGTGAAACTTCCCGAACAGGTCGGTACGTTCAAATTCAATCTCAAACCCAATAAGGTGTTTTTGTTCAACGCAGAAACCGAGGAGAGGATCTAATAATGGCAAAAAAGTTTGTTGAAAATACAACCGAACAGATTCTCGAAGAAACCCCCGAGACTTTGACGGAAAATACCGAGCCGTCGGTTGACGCCGAACAAATCGTCGAAGAGGAAAGCGCACTCAACGCTCACGAGAGCGAAAACGTTGCGCTCGAGTCGGAAACGAGCAGTGAAGCGACTACCGAAGATTCCGCAGTGAAAAAATCCAACGTTTTTGCGGATTTGGGCGGAAAAATCAAAGGATTGTTCGGAAAAAAGAAAAATTGGCTCAAGGACGTTGAAGGAGTGGAAATATATCCTTCGACTTATACGTTGTCTACGGGCGAAAAAATCAAGAGATTTTTCAAATCGGAGTCGGGTTGGCTTTTCGTCCTTCCGGCAGTGATTCTTATGTGCGTCTTTACGTTCTATCCCATCGTCAACGCGTTTATCGGCGCGTTCAAGCAGAATTACAACGGATTGAACGGCGCATTCGACGGTTGGGGCTTTGAAAACTTCGTGCGCGTGCTCAAAGGTGACACGGGTACTGGCGGCGCAAACTTCTTGCAATGCCTTGTCAACACAGTGGTGTTCACGTTGATTTCCGTTCCGCTTTCGACGTTGCTCGCATTGCTTATATCCGTTGCTTTGACTTCAATCAAACCGCTTCAAAAGGCATATCAAACGATATTGTTCTTGCCGTATTTGACCAACGCTCTTGCAATGGGCGCGGTTTTTGCAACGTTCTTTACCATAGTCGGTACGAGAAACAACACCGAAACGGTTGGTTTGTTCAACATGGTTTTGGGGTGGTTTGGCATAGATCCCGTTGACTGGATAGGAAAAGCGGGCGGCCCGACGTGGGAACTGGGCAGTTTGACGATTCCTTGGCCTAAATACATAGTTATGATCATTTACGAAGTATGGTCGGGATTGCCGTTCAAGATTTTGATTTTGTTCAGTTCTCTTCAGAGCGTAAACAAGCAGTATTATGACGCCGCAAGAATCGACGGTGCTAACAAACACACCATTCTTTGGAAAATAACCGCACCGATGATTTCTCCGATGATCAGTTATCTCATCGTGACGGGCATCATGGGCGGCATGAAGCAATACACCGCTGTCGTAGGTATATTCGGTGAACAAATGGGCATCGACTACGATATGGGCACTGTCGTCGGTTATATCTACCAATATATCGACAAAGGTATGACCGGCTATGCGTTTGCAGGCTCGTTGTTGCTGTTCTTTATCATTATGGTATTTACGGGCATCAACCGCTTGGTAAGCAAAAAGAGAGTGAAATTCTGAGGGGAGGGCGAGATATGGATTCTATGGATAACAAAGATTTGTTTGAAAACAACGAAAATCAAACACCCGAAACCGAAGAAACGGTTGTGAACGAAGAAGTTGCGACCGAGATTTCCGAAGTAAATGCGGAAACTATGAGCGTCGTCAGCGCAAAGGATTCGGGATTGGATCAGACCGTGTCCGCCGTGTCTTCGGACTCTGCGATTTTCGACGTAAACGTAAAAGACTTCAACGTCGAAAGAGAAAGGAAGAAGCAGAAGGTTGCCAACATTTTCAAAAACGTATTCGTATACTTGATATTGACTCTGTGCGCCGTTCTTGCGTTCCTGCCTTTCTACTGGATGGTTATTTCGTCGCTCAAAACCGAAATGGAATATCGTCAGTCCGTCCCGTCGTTCTTCCCGCATACGTTTATGTGGAAAAACTACGAAGCGGTCTTGAGTCAGACTTCCTCGGGCGGTTCGGGTTCATTTGCGCAAATTTTGGTCAACACGCTCGTCGTCGGCTTTTTCTCGACGGTTATCGGCGTAATCGTGACAATCGTCACCGCATATGCGCTTGCTCGCATGAAATTCAAGGGCAAGAATCTGCTCTTCACGCTCATGCTTGCAACGATGATGATCCCGGGCGAAATGTATACGATCACCAACTATTTGACGGTTTCAACGTTAGGGTGGAGAGATACTTTCACCGTTTTGATATTGCCGTTCCTCGTCAGCGTTTACTACATATATCTGCTGAGAAACAACTTTATGCAGATACCCGATTCGCTTTACAAGGCGGCTAAAGTCGACGGATTGTCGGATATGGGTTACCTCATCAAGGTTATGGTGCCTTTGACGGCGCCTACGCTCGTGTCAATCACACTACTTAAGTTTATCGGTACGTGGAACTCGTACATTTGGCCGCGCCTCGTCAATAGCAAAGACTGGCAGATGGTCACCAACTGGGTTACGCGCGGATTTACCGATAGAATAGGCAATGTTTCGGGCGCATTGTACGGATTGCCCGGATACGGCTCTGAAACGCTCACGACGCTGAAAATGGCGGCAGTGTGTATGGTTTCGCTCCCGTTGTTCATCCTCTTCATAACTTGCCGCAAGTACATTATGCACGGAGTGTCGAAGAGCGGTACGAAGGGCTGATTCTATATCAAAAGCGGCTTGCTGCCGCGCAATAACTCGAATATTTGCCGCAAGGCGATATTAATAAAGATCAAAAAAAGGAGAATCGTTATGAAAAAGATTATGTGTATTTTGCTCGTAGTCGCAGTTGCCGTAACTTGCTGCTGTGTTTTATTGACGGCTTGCAACGATACTGCCACTGACTACTCGCATACCATTGTGTTCTATTCATCTCAGGGAGATAGCCTGCAACAAATCACGCAGGTTGCTATCAATCGTTTCGAAGCGAAGTTCCCGGGATGGAAAGTTCAACACGTTCAAGTCGGAGGATACGACGATGTAAAAGAAAAAGTTATATCCGACTTCCAAGGTAAACAACAACCCGACTTGGCTTACTGCTATGCCGACCACGTTGCACAATACTTGCAAACTTCCAAAGTCATCGATATGAACACTTTGATCAAATCGACGGCAACGGTGAAGGGCGCCGATGACAAAGAATACGCAGTCGGATACACCGAGAAAGAAATCGCAGACTTCGTTCAAGGCTACTACAAAGAAGGTCTTGCATCAAACTACGGCGATTATGCTAAATACGGATACGAAGCAGACGCAATGCTTACTCTTCCGTTTGTCAAATCAACCGAATTGATGTACTACAACAAGACTGCTCTCGACGCACTCGGACTCGAACCCGCAACCACGTGGGACGAACTTTGGGCACAAGCAGAACTTCTTAAGGCAAAATATCCCACCGCAACTCCTTTGGGATATGACTCCGAAGCAAACTGGTTCATCACTATGTGTGAACAAAACGGCTGGGGCTATACCAGTGCAAGCGCTCCTCACTATCTCTTCAACAACGCAAACACCACTGCATGGTTGAAGAAATTGAACGAGTACTACAACAAAGGTTATATCGCAACTCAAAACGAATACGGTTCTTACACCTCCGCATTGTTCACGAAGGGCACTGACGGCGGCGCAATCTACTGCATCGGTTCGTCGGGTGGCGCATCTCACCAAAATCCGGGCAGCGCTTTCACGTGGGGCATCGCACCAATTCCGGGAAGCAAACAAGCAGACGGCAACGTGAACTACGCAGCAATCTCTCAAGGTCCGTCCCTCGTTATGTTTGAAGCCGGCAACGGCGTCGAAAACATCGACGAAAAGAAGATCATGACCTTTATGTTTGTCAAAGAATTGATGGATCCCGAATTCCAAGCGGCTTTCGCAAAAGAATCCGGTTACAATCCTTCGCGTAATTCAGTGTATGAAAACGAAGATTATGCAGAGCATATGAATGGAAAAGACATCACCGCAGTTGCTGCAAACGTTGCTGCTTCTATGTCTTCCAGATTCTTCACGTCTCCCGCATTTATCGGTTCTTCTACGGCGCGTACTCAAGTCGGCAACGTCGTTCTTTACACGTTGAAGGGCAGCAAGTCCGCTGAAAAAGCACTTCAAGACGCTATTGCAAACTGCGGCGGCAACAAATAATCGCCGTTTTAATCAACTTGCCTTTGCGCAAAAATAATAAGATGAAAAAAACGATATCTATACTTCTATTGACGGTTTTGGTGCTTGCTTGCTGTTTTGCGGCTGTTTCTTGCGACAAAGAAACGGTTGCGGACAACACCAAGTACTACGACGCGGTCACAAAGAAGCTGACACTCACAAAATCTTTTGAGGGAAAATCCTTTATGAACGACGGTGTAGGCGTCGCAACGGTCGACGCCTACACCGACGGCGATACCACGCGATTCAAGACAGGCGGCGATACTGTGATAATCCGTTATTACTGCATCGATACTCCCGAATCGACGGGCGGCGTCGAAAAGTGGGGCAAAGCGGCTTCCGTCTTTGTCAAAGACAAATTGTCCAAGGCGACTCAAATCGTTTTGGAATCCTCAACGGGATCTCGTCCCACGCACGACTCGTACGGTACGCGTTATTTAGGATATATTTGGTACAAAACTGCAGATTATGACCAATTCAAACTTTTGAATCTTGAAATCATCGAAAACGGTTTCAGCGAGAACAAGGCTTTGAATACGTCCGCTTATCCTTATTACAGTTATATGGATGAAGCGAACAAATTTGCAAGATCGATCAAACTCAGATTGTATTCCGATCTCGAAGATCCGCTGTACTCGACGGATCCTGTTGAGATGACGATCAAAGATTTTTGGGAAAACACCGAAGAGTATTACAACGCCGATGCAGACGCCGGTTCAAAAATCGTTATGACGGCTTATCTTGAAAGCCTGAAGGTATCCGATAAGGGAACGTACACTTTCGTTGCTGGTCAATACGATGCAGAAACGGGACAAGTGTATCGAATCAACGTGTACTGCGGATATTCGTCAAGTCCTGCTTCGAGAATGAAGATAGGGCAGTTGTACAAGTTGATCGGTTCGGTGCAAAAATACGGTGGCACTTTCCAAATATCGGGCATCGTTTACAACAGCCTTTTCGGAGGAAATCCGGATTCTGCCGACTCGGGTTACGAGGGATCTCGCGTGTTGCAGTCAAACTATTTCCTTACGTTTGACTCCGGTGCGGAAATGATCGACCAACTCAACAGAACGTTGTATACAGACGTTACCGTCAAGAGTTCGAGCGTGGAAAACGGCATTTTGACAATCGTCGGATCTGCCGCAAAGCGTACGAGCGACGGTACTCTCGAAAGTAAAGAGTTCACATATGAAGTGAAGGTATCGGACAATTTCGTCAATTCGTTTACGGAAGGCAAGAAGTTCAGCGTGAAAGGTTATCAACTCGTTGATAAATCAGGTAAGATCGTTATCCCGAACTTGTCGGACATAACGCAAAAATAATTAAAATTATAAGGAGAATTAGGAGATGAAAAGAAATATCATAGCGTTGCTTGTAGTAGTTATGGTATTGTGCTGCTGTCTTACGTTGGCTGCTTGCAACAAGACGAACGTTCTTGACAGTTACATTTTCGAAATGGACGGCACAACGGTTTCCGAGGATTTCACTCTTCCCGCAACTATCGGCGGTGAAAAAGCAAGTTGGAAATCCGACAACACTGCCATTCAGACGGAAAAACGCGATTCTGATTGGCTTGCAAAGGTCACTTTGCCCGAAAACGGCGACGTCAACGTTACTTTGACCGTTACCGTCGGCAAGAACAGCAAAAATTACACCGTAAGAGTCAAAGCACTTGACGTTTACGATTTCATGAACAACTACGTGTTCCCGAAGAACAAGGCGACCATCGTTGACAATTTCGATCTCGAAACTTCGTGCACGTATAAGGGCAAAACCGCAACCATCGCATGGTCCGTCGAACCCGAGTACGAACTCTATATCAAAGTCATCGAAAACGGTACGAAACTTGAAGTTACGCCCCAAAGCACACAAACTCAAGTTCAAATCAAGGGAACGTTCACTTATGGCACAGAATCCGCATCTCAATCCTACCGCATGACCGTTTACAAGACGTTGGAAGGATTGGAACTCGTCAACTATTGGTACACCAACACCGGTGTGTCCATTGATATGAGCGGTTACGTCGTTGCAATCGCAACTACGTACAGTGAACAATACGGCAACATCACGTTCTACATGGTCAACGACGATTTCACTGCAGGTTATTATGTCTACAGAGTCAAAGCAACCGCAGCAGTCGCACCGAAGATCGTTCCGGGTGCTCACGTTACAGTCACCGGCACGACCAACACCAACTACAACGGCTTGATCGAAACCAACGCAGGCGGCACAGTCACCGTTGACGAAGACAAAACCGCTATCAACGTAAACGAAAAAGTTTACGCAATCGATGAAGAAATCCTCGGCAATCTTCCTTCTACGGTTTATCATGAATCTCGCTTGGTCTCTCTCTCCAACTGGAAAGTGAAGAGCGTTTGCGCGGAAGCAGACAAGAAAGTCGGCGACAACTTCACCTTGATGACCCTTACCAAGGGCGGTGTGGACGTCGATATCCGTATCAGCAAATACATGGAAGGCGCATATGCAACCAAGAAAGGCGATCCCACGTTTGACGCACTCTGGAAATTGACCGAGACTTATCCCGCCAACACGATGGTCAACGTGAAAGGTATTTTGTCCAACTACAAAGGCACATGGCAAATTATACCTATGGCTGCTGCAGATATGACAAAGAGCGATAAGGCTGCAGATCCCGCAGATAAGAAAGATTATGCAGGTATGAAAGTTGCCGCTGCAATCGAAGCAGTGAAGGCAGAACTTGTCAAAGCCAAATTGAACGACAAAGACGGCAAGACCGTGCGCGTACAATCCAACAGCGAATTTACGCTCCTTTCCGCATTTGAAGGCGTCACCGTTACCTACGCAGTCGAAGGCAAGTCCAACGCTGTGTCAATCAAAGACAACAAGTTGACTGTCAAACCGGGCAACCCCGAAACGACCACCATCCGCGCAACTTACAAAGTCGGCGAATTCGAAGCAGTTCAATTCTTCTTTGTGGAATCCTTGATCCCGACCGCAGCATCTATGCTCGATGACCTTGCAGTCCCCGAAAAGATTCGCGAAGTCACCGATCTCCCGACCGTTCCCGAAGGCGCAACCGTTGAATGGAAAGTCGTGTCCGGTGATACTTCCATCGCTATCAAAGACGGACAATTGATCCCGACTTTGAAAGAGAAAGACGTTGCAACCATCATCAATGCAACCCTCACTTACAACAACGTCACCAGAAGCAAAGATTACGTTGTCATCGTCAAAGCAGGTAAGGATGCAGTTGCAGTAAGTGCTCCGTTTGAAGAAGGCAAAGCATACGTGCTTGCTCTCGTTCAAAAGAACCTTGACAAGACCTTGTACGCAATCAACAAGATGAGCGGCAACTTCCTTGCCACCACGGACGATCCCGATTCTGCGGCAGAGATCTTCGTCGAAATCGTGAAAGATGCAGGCTATCGTTTGTACTTCAAAGGTTCAAAAGACTCGAAGAATTACATTTCTTACAAGACTGAAACGAAAGACGGCAAGACCAGTGTGTATATTACTCTCGTAAGCAAAGAAGCAGCAGTTTGGAAATGGGATGAAACGAATAAAGCTTTTGCAACCGACGTCAAGATAGGCGATAAGACCGATACTTATTATTTCGGATCTTATAACACGTTTGAAACTATCAGCATGAGTTTGCTTTCGTATGCTAAATCTTCATACCCCGCATTCTTGGGCAAAATCGAATTTGCTCCGCTTGCAGAAAGAGAAATTACTGCTTCCGTAAGCAACAAGAACAGCGCAACCGTAACCTTGAATGAAACCAAAGGTTTCAACGGACAAAAATTTACGTTCACAGTCGCTGTCGAAGAAAATTGGAGAATCGTCAAAGTTACCGTCAATGGTAAAACCGTCAAAGCAGTCAATGGCGTTTACACCGGTTATGTGAGCGGCGCAACCAAGGTTTCCGTCAAGACAACGTCTACGAAGGCTCAACCCTATGTTCCCGAAATCGCAACCACGATGGCAGCGGGCACTTACAAGTTCACGATGGATTCAACGGCAGAAGGTGGCGGCGTGTTGTATGCTACCGGTGAGTTGAACAACCAAGGTGCTCTTCTTACGACCGATGATCCCACTAAGGCTGCAGACGTTATCGTCGAAGCAGTTGCGGGCAAAGAAAACGTTTACACGTTGAAGATCGACGGAAAGTACCTCACCGGATATCGCAATGGCAAATACAACAATATGAAACTCGTTGAAGCAGTTGCAGAAGCAGGTGAGTGGACTTGGAACGCAACGATCAAAGCATTTACTTGCAAAGTAAACGGCAAAGATATGTACTTTGGTGCATATTACAATGCAAGCAAAGATAGCGTTGGCAACACGATGGCATTGAGCGATATTTCCAACGTTACAGGTAAAAACGCAAGCAAGGTCGGCAAAACTCAATTCATAGGTTTCGCTTGCACGCTGAAGGAAGCAACAAAATAATCTTTTAATCAAACGATTGATCTCAATCGATAAAGGCAAAAGCCTCGCAGTAATGCGAGGCTTTTGCCGTATATAGCAGACATCCAATATTGTTGGAATGGTCTTAATAGAGTTGAAATAATGAATAAACGACCTGATTTGAACGCAATCCGTAACACACTCGGGCGGCTTTGCCTTTTTCTTCTCGAAAACAGGTTGCAAAACCGCTCGGGCAGTGTTACAATCGTTTATACAGTATATAAATTAAAGGATTTTATATTATGGCGCAAAACATTATCGATCAACTTCGCGAGCGCGGACTTGTCAAGCAAGTCGTTTTTGAAGAGGATCTCAAAAAGATGCTCGACGAGGGCCCTCAATCATTCTATATCGGTTTCGATCCGACCGCAGACAGTCTTCACGTCGGTCATTTTATGCAAATGATCGTGGCTAAACGCTTGCAGGACGCAGGTCATCGTCCGATTATCCTTATCGGCGGTGGCACCGCTATGGTCGGAGACCCGTCGGGACGTACGGATATGCGCTCGATGATGACGAAAGAAACCATTCAACACAACGTTGACTGCTTCAAAAAACAAATGGCAAAATTCGTCCGCTTCGAGGGCGAAAACGCCGCGATTCTTGTCAACAACGCAGATTGGCTTCTCGATCTCAATTATATCGATTTCTTGCGCGAAGTCGGCGCAAATTTCTCGGTCAATCGTATGCTCACCGCAGAGTGCTATAAGCAACGCCTCGAGAAAGGCTTGACCTTCCTCGAATTCAACTATATGCTTATGCAATCCTACGACTTTTTGGTGCTCAACCGCAAGTACGGCTGCGTGCTTCAATGCGGCGGCGACGATCAATGGTCGAATATGCTCGCAGGCGCAGACCTTATCCGCAGAAAAGAGCAAAAGGACGCCTTTGCAATTACGTTCGGCTTGCTCACGACTTCGGAAGGTATCAAAATGGGAAAAACGGCAAAAGGCGCGGTTTGGCTCGATCCGAACAAGACTGCTCCGTACGATTTCTTCCAATACTGGCGCAATATCGCGGACGCAGACGTGGAAAAGGTGTTCAGATTCCTCACGTTCGTGCCGCTTGACGAAATCGCAGAACTCACTCGCTATAACGACGAGCGTATGAACAAGGCAAAAG
>JBNMJA010000019.1:0-17737 GCA_050873585.1 Bacillota bacterium
CTCATCGACAACGGCCGCAGAGGCAAAGCCGTTTCCGGACCCGGCAACAGAGATCTCAAATCGCTCTCCGGTATGCTTCGCGGTAAACAAGGTCGTTTCCGTCAGAACTTGCTCGGTAAGCGCGTCGACTACTCAGGTCGTTCGGTTATCGTCGTTGGCCCCGAACTCAAACTCTATCAATGCGGTTTGCCAAAAGAAATGGCTTTGGAACTTTTCAAGCCGTTCATTATGAACAAACTCGTCGAGCGCAACCTCTGCCACAATATTAAGAGTGCAAAGCGTTTCGTGGATACAGGCAAGAATCAGGTCTGGGATATCCTCGAGGAAATCATCAAGGATCACCCCGTGCTTCTCAACCGTGCTCCGACGCTTCACAGACTCGGTATCCAAGCGTTCGAGCCCGTGCTCGTCGAGGGTAGAGCAATCAAACTTCACCCGCTCGCCTGCGGCGCATTCAACGCCGACTTCGACGGCGACCAGATGGCTGTTCACGTTCCTCTTTCCATCGAGGCACAAGCCGAAGCGAGAATTTTGATGCTCTGCACCAACAACATTCTCAAACTTTCGGACGGCAAACCTATCGTTTCGCCGACGCAGGATATGGTCATCGGTTCGTACTACCTCACGATAGTCAAACCGGGCGCAAAGGGCGAGGGCAACTACTATAGTTCCTTCGACGAGGCGATGATGGCGTATCAAGACAAAGACCTCACGCTTCAATCCCTCTGCTATATCAGAGTGCAAGTGCAAGACGAGGACGGATACGTCCACAACAAACTCTTGCATACCACCATCGGACGTTGCATCTTCAACGACAACTTGCCGCAAGACTTGCAATTCGTTGACAGAACGATTGCAGAAAACAGAGGTCAACTCGAAGTCGAAGGCATTTTGGGCATTAACGCTTGCGTAGACGAAAATCAATTCCACGCTCTCGTCGATTTGTTCAGAAGAGAGGATGTCAACGCCGACTCGTGCGTGCGCGCGCGTTCAATATTAAAGAGAAACGTCTCCGACGACCAAATTGCGCAAATCGCTCAAGCGGTCAAGGAAGCAGGCGATCTCGATATTAACAACAACAAAGAGTTCTTGCGTGAAATCACCGCTCTTCGCGAAAGCATCCAAAAAGTGCTCGGCAAGAAGGCTATGGCTATCGGCAAGAAGCAACTCAGTATGATCGTCGACAACTGCTTCAAGTATCACGGCGCAACCGAAACCGCCGCAATGCTCGACAAGATCAAGGCGCTCGGCTATAAGTATTCGACTATCGGCGCAATCACCGCGTCCGTCTTCGATATGCATATCCCCGGCGATAAGAAGCAAATCGTTCACGAAGCAGAGCAACAAGTCGTTCGTATCGAAAAACTCCATGCAAGAGGCGTGCTCTCCGACGAGGGCCGTTACAAAGAAATCATCAAGATTTGGAAAGACGCCGCAGACAAGGTCGAGGGCGAACTCAAGAAAGGTCTTGACGACTTCAACCCGATTTGGATGATGGCAAACTCCGGCGCTCGTGGTAGTATGGGACAAATCCGTCAGCTCGCAGGTATGCGTGGTTTGATGGCCGACCCGTCCGGTCGTACGATCGAGTTGCCTGTCCGTTCTTCCTTCCGTGAAGGCTTGTCCGTTTTGGAATACTTCATTTCTTCGCACGGCGGAAGAAAAGGCCTTGCGGATACCGCTCTTAAGACGGCTGACTCCGGTTACCTCACAAGACGTCTCGTCGACGTTTCGCACTCCGTCGTCGTCAGAGAACAAGACTGCGGAGATACCAAAGGTACGTTTATCACCGCAATCAGAGATGAAAAGAGCGTCATCGAGGCCCTTGCGGATCGTATCGCAGGCAGATACACAATCGGCAACGTCGTAGATCCCGAAACGGGCGAAATCATCTGCGAAGACGACACGCTCATCTCAAGCGATAAGGCAAAAGAAATCGATAAGAAACTCACTTCTTATTGGGAGAAGAACGGCTCGGATATGCATCATCAACCCGGTGTGCTCATCCGCTCCATCCTCACTTGTAAGTCCAAAAACGGCGTGTGCGTGAAGTGCTACGGCAAGAATATGGCTTCGGGCAACCCCGTCAAGATCGGCGAAGCGGTCGGTATCATCGCCGCTCAGTCAATCGGCGAACCCGGTACTCAGCTTACGATGCGTACCTTCCACTCGGGCGGCGTCGCAACCGACGACGATATTACGCAAGGTTTGCCGCGTGTCGAAGAATTGTTCGAAGCGCGCAATCCTAAAGGTAAAGCAGTCATCACCGAGAATAACGGTATCGTGCATATTTCCGACGACCGTCGTGAAATCACCGTCACGAGTCCCGACGGAGAAACCAAGGCGTACGCAATCCCGTACAACGCAAATATCCTCGTCGCAGAGGGTGAAACCATCGGCGCGGGCGATCCGCTCACCAAAGGTTCCATCAATCCGCAGGATATGCTCCGTGCAAAGGGCGTGAAGGGCGTTCAGGAATATATCGCAAAGGAAGTTCAATCCGCATACCGCACCGCAGGCGTCGAGATCAACGACAAGCACGTCGAAGTTATCGTCAGACAAATGCTCCGCAAGGTTCGTATTGAAAACCAGGGCGACACGAATATGCTCCCCGGCACTCTCGTCGACTTGCTCTCCTACGAGGAAGAAAACGAAAAAGCAATCGAAAACGGCGGCGTTCCCGCAACCGCAAAACGTACCCTCCTCGGTATCACGAAAGCGGCTCTGGCTACGGAATCCTTCCTTTCTGCCGCATCCTTCCAAGAAACCGCAAAGGTCTTGGCAGAGGCTGCAATCAACAATAGAAAAGACCCGCTCCTCGGCTTGAAAGAGAACGTCATCATTGGTAAACTTATCCCTGCAGGTACGGGTATGAAGTGCTATAAGAACGTCACCACGGTTGCCGCAAACCAAACGCAACCTGCTGACATCATCCTCGATCAACACGTCGAGGACGATATTGAAGAAGAATAATGAAAAAAAGATTTTTTACATCTGAAAGCGTGACGGAAGGACATCCCGATAAGGTGTGCGACCAGATCGCAGACGCAATTCTCGACGACATCTTCGCAGAGGATACCTCTGCGAGAGTCGCCGTTGAAGTGTGTGCCACAACGGGTATGGTTATGGTGTTCGGCGAAGTCAGCACCAACCATTATTGCGACATTCCATCAATCGTGCGCGGAGTGATAAAGGATGTCGGATATAACGACAGTTCACTCGGCTTCGATTATAAAACCTGCGCGGTGCTCAGTTCTATCGACGAGCAATCTCCCGATATCGCTATGGGCGTCAACGACGCTACGGACGGCGACGGCAAGGACGATTACGACAAAACGGGCGCAGGAGATCAGGGTATGATGTTCGGCTACGCTTGCGACGAGACCGAATCTCTTATGCCGCTTCCCATTACGCTTGCTCACGCGCTCACCAAACGCCTTACGGACGTGAGAAAGAGCGGTGAACTTGCGTGGTTGCGTCCCGACGGAAAAGCGCAAGTCACGGTCGAGTATATCGACGACGTGCCCGAAAGAGTGGACACTATCGTGGTCAGTTGCCAACACTCCGAAGATATCGGTATGGACGAACTCGAAGAGGAAATCATCGATAAGGTCATTTCGTACGCGATTCCGCAAGAATACATCGACGACGACACGAAGATTTATATCAACCCGACGGGAAGATTCGTCATCGGCGGACCTGCAGGCGACAGCGGCGTCACGGGAAGAAAAATTATCGTTGACACTTACGGCGGATTCTGCCCCCACGGCGGCGGCGCATTCAGCGGAAAAGACCCCACGAAAGTGGACAGAAGCGCGTCATATATGGCTCGTTATATCTGCAAAAACCTCGTTGCCGCAGGCGTGTGCAAGAGGGCGGAACTGCAAGTTGCGTACGCAATCGGTATGGCGCACCCCGTTTCGGTGTACGTCAACACTTTCGGCACGGGCATAATCGACGACGATTCGCTTGCAAAAGTCGTGCGTGAAGTGTTCGATTTGCGTCCGAAGGCTATAATCGACAAATTGCATCTTGCAAGCCCCATTTACCGCAAAACTTCCAACTACGGACACTTCGGCAAGGAAGGATTCAGTTGGGAAGAAACGGATATGACCCAAGAAGTCGAACAAGCAGTCGAAAAATACAAATTTTGAATACGCGAGATGAAAACGGTAGGATAACCCTACCGTTTTTTCTCAAAAATTCGAGCAAAAATCGTCGTTTTTTATAAAAAAAGACGCTGAAAAAGAAATCACGAACTTTGCAACGGAGAGAAAATGCAACTTGCAGGCGAAATTAAAGACGTAATATTTGCAAGCGCCGATACGGGATATACAGTCCTCGATATGAGATGCGAGGACTCCGTTTTCACCGTGGTCGGAATTTTCCCGCCCGTTAGCGAAGGTATGAATATCAGAGTCGAGGGGAAGTTTCAGACGCGCACGACTTACGGAAAACAATTCTGCGCAGAGAAGGTGTGGGTGTCTGCGCCCTCAAAACTCGAAGGAATCAAAAAGTTTTTGGGAAGCGGTCTTATCTCGGGGCTAGGTCCTGTGACGGCGCAATCTATCGTGGATATGTTCGGAGTGGATTCGCTCGAAATGATGAAATACCCGATGGAACTTGCAAAAGTCAGAGGTATATCTTTAAAGCGCGCGACGGAATTCGGCATGAATTACGCCAAAGTGCAGAAGATGCAAGACGCGGTTATGTTTTTGCAAAACCTCGGCATAAGCGTCAATATGTCGCTGAGGATTTATCGCACTTACGATATAAAAACCGTGGATAACGTGCGCAAAAATCCTTATATGCTCGTTGACGACGTGGACGGAATCGGATTTGCCACGGCTGACAGAATCGCAGGAGAACTCGGTATAGAAAAAGACAGCGACTACCGAATTTGCGCCGCTATCACGTATCTTCTCAAAGAAGCCGCAACGAAAAGCGGACACAACTATTTGCCCGAAAACGAACTTTTGGGCAGCGCAATCGCACTTTTAAACATCGATTGTGACAATATCGAGGAAAGAGTGCGCGACAATATGATGGATATGGTCATGCTCGGCGATCTCGTGAGATACGAAACCAAAGAGCACGTCGCAATCCTTCTAAAAAAGAACTTCAACACCGAAAAGAATATCGCAAGGAAACTGCTTCAACTAAAACACGAAGCGTCCGATTTCAGAGTGGACGTGGCGTACGAAGTCGCAAGATTCGAAAAAGAGGCAGGATTTACTTTGCACGAAAACCAGATTGCCGCTGTCAAAGAAACCATTGAAAACGGCGTGCAAATCGTGACGGGCGGCCCGGGAACGGGAAAAACCACGATCGTCAAGTGCATACTCAAACTCTTCAAGGATTTGGGACAGAGAGTCGCGCTTTGCGCACCTACGGGAAGGGCGGCAAAACGACTTTCGCAGGCAACGGGGGAAGAGGCAAAGACTATCCATCGTATGCTCGATCTCGACTACAAAAACGGTGAGGGGCATTTCACGTACAACGAGAACACTCGTTTGCCCGTTGACGTAGTGATCGTTGACGAGGTCAGTATGGTGGACGAATACGTCTTTTCCGCGCTTGTCAACGCTATGGAAAGAGGCTCGCGACTCGTGCTCGTGGGAGATAAAGACCAACTCGCTTCGGTGGGGGTGGGCAACGTGCTGAACGACCTTATCAAGTGCGGAAAGTTTAATGTGAGTTATCTCACGCAGATTTACCGCCAGAACGATAAGAGCAAAATCGTCACCAACGCACACAGAATCAACAGCGGCGTTATGCCTGAAATCGACAACAAGAGCAGTGACTTTTTCTTCGAGGAAAAGAATACGAGCGAGGAAATTTGCGCGAATACGATTGCGCTGGTCACTCGCAGATTGCCAAAATACCTCGACATTGCGCCGAGTGAAATTCAGGTGCTTTGTCCTATGAAAAGAGGGGTTGCGGGCACTATCAATCTCAACAGAGAATTGCAAAAAATTATCAATCCTCCCTCTCCCTACAAAAAGGAAGTCAAACGCGCCGATTGCATTTATCGCGAAGGCGACAAGGTGATGCAACTGCAAAACAACTATCAGCAAGAGTGGGTGCAGTCCGACGGTTTGAAAACGGTGCGCGGAAGCGGTGTGTTTAACGGCGATATAGGCGTGATTGAAAGCATAAATACGCAGATTATGCAGTTTACCGTGCGCTTTGACGACGATAAAGTGTCGGTTTATGAATATAGCGACGTTGAACAACTTACGCTTGCGTACGCCGTGACCATACACAAATCGCAAGGCTGTGAGTTTGACGCAGTGGTGATTGCGCTTGACGCAAACTATATGCTTCAAACGAGAAACTTGCTGTATACGGCTGTTACGAGGGCAAAGAAACTCGTCGTTATAAGCGGCGCGAAAAAGACCATTCAGCGCATGATTCAAAACAACGAAACCGCAAGAAGATACTCTCTTCTCATCGAACTTATCGAGGAGGAATGGCAGGGTGGCGCGTATGATTGAGGAGAGCGAAAATCAAAAAGAAGAGATAACCGAGCAATGCCAATGCGGCAAGGATTGCCATGACGATAAAAAGAAGGATAAGCGCGAGGCAAGAAAGAAAAGACTTGCAAAAGTCAAGGCGTTTTTCTCAAAGGCACTTGAAGCGTTTGACGACGCACTCTATCCGCTCGATTGCACTTGCGACGTCTGCGGAGAAGAACTCGTGGAAGATACGAGATACAGGCTGTGTTCGGAATGTATAGCGAATTTGCCGTTCGCAAAGGGGCATATTTGCCTGAACTGCGGTATGCCTCTGGACGACGAAAGCGATTATTGCAATCGCTGTCAGAATCAAAAATCGTCGTTCGTGAAAAATCGTTCGCCACTCGTTTACGACGGCGAAGTGAAGCGGATGATACATAAACTCAAATTCGGAAAGAAAAAGTATATCGCTCAAACGCTCGGCGCATTGATGGCGGATAAATATCTCGAGAGCGGTATGGATAGCGAAATTATCGTGTTCGTGCCGATGACAGAGAGCGAATTGAAGAAAAGAGGGTTCAATCAAGCCGAACTGCTTGCTATGGAAGTCGGGCGCAGACTGGATATACCCGTGCTGCCTGCACTCGTCAAGATTAAGGATACTTCACAACAGAAGGAACTCAAAGGCAAGGATAGGGCAAGCAACCTCGAAGGCGCGTTTGCGTGTCTGTTCGAGCAGGTGAAAGGAAGAAAGATTCTGCTTGTGGACGACGTTTTCACTACGGGCGCAACGGCAAACGAGTGCGCAAATACTCTGCTCAAAGCCAAAGCAAGGGAAGTGTGCGTGCTTACTGCCGCCGTCACGAAGCTGAAAGTGCAAAGCGAATGACGAACTTGTTGATATAAACGAATCGGTGTAGTATACTGGGATTGTTAATTAATAATTAATAATGAATAGTTAATAATTGCGGATGGGGCTGCACCCCACACCCCGACGAAACTTATTCGAAGTCCACTTATAAACGGAACGTGCGACTTCGAAGACGGAACACGAGCCGCAACGGCGGCGAGCAAAGGGAGCGCCGAGCTTGACGGAAAGTACAAGCGACTGCGCCGTGTTGTTGCGAAGCTGGCGCACAAAGCGCAGTGGCATAAGTAGAGAAATGCCCCTATCTATGCGAGTGCTGAGTGTTGCCCCACGCGGAGCGGACGCCGTGGATTCCCTTTTAAGGGGGAACGGCGGTAGGGGAAACACGTGAGGAAGGGGGAATTGCAATTATGTTATGCACGAAACAACTGAACAATGACTAAATATAAAGGTGGAACATGGCACTTTTTAACGAAAACAAATTTAAGGTCAAAAAACTCAATAAGATTGCCGATAAAATCGAGGCTCTCGCTCCGAAATATTCGGCTATGGACGACGATACTCTCGCCGCGCAGACCGACGTTCTCAAAAAGAGGCTCGAAGGCGGCGAAACGCTCGACCATATTCTCCCCGACGCATTCGCAGTGGTGAGAGAAGCGGGCGAAAGAGTGCTTGGTATGCGCCACTTCCACGTTCAACTTATCGGCGGCATCGCTCTGCATCAGGGACGTATCGCCGAGATGGGTACCGGTGAAGGCAAGACGCTCGTGGCTACGCTCCCTGCATATCTCAACGCATTGACGGGAAAGGGCGTACACGTCGTCACCGTAAACGATTATCTTGCCACTCGTGACGCCGCCTGGATGGGAAAACTTTACAAATTCCTCGGTTTGAGCGTGGGCGTGGTCGTGCCGCAGATGAGTACGGAGGCAAAAAGAGCCGCGTATCAGAGCGATATCACGTACTGCACCAACAACGAACTCGGATTCGACTTCTTGCGCGACAATATGGTCGTGAGAAAGTCGGATAAGGTTCAGCGCGATTTGAACTATGCGATAATCGACGAGGTTGACTCCATCCTCATCGACGAGGCAAGAACGCCGCTCATCATTTCGGGAAGAGGCGGAAAATCGAGCGAACTCTATAAGAGCGCAGACAACTTTGCTCGCCAGTGCAGAGAGGGTGAGGATTTCACTATCGAAGAGAAAGAAAAGACCGTTATGCTCACCGATCAGGGTATCGAGAAAGCGGAAAGATTCTTCCACGTCACAAACCTCACCGATCTTGAAAATACCGACCTTTATCACCATATCCAAGCCGCACTCAAGGCGCACTTCATTATGAAACGCGACACCGACTATATCGTCAGCGACGGCGAAGTGCTTATCGTGGACGAGTTTACGGGACGTATTATGATCGGCAGACGCTATAACGAGGGCTTGCATCAGGCTATCGAGGCAAAGGAACACGTTCAGATCAGAAGCGAAAACAAGACGCTTGCGACGATAACCTTCCAAAACTTCTTCCGTATGTACAAAAAACTCGCAGGTATGACGGGTACGGCAAAGACCGAGGAGGACGAATTCGAGGGTATTTACGCACTCGACGTCGTTACTATTCCCCCGAATAAACCCTCGAGAAGAGTTGACGAACACGACCAGATTTACACAACGGTCAACGGAAAAATCACCGCAATCGTGCAGGATATCATCGATCACCACGCGACGGGACAACCTATCCTCGTGGGTACGATAAGCGTCGAAAAGAGCGAACAACTCAGCAATATCCTCAAACGCAAAGGCATTCCGCACAACGTGTTGAACGCAAAATTCCATAAACAGGAATCCGAAATCATCGCGCAGGCAGGCAGACTGAATTCCGTCACGATCGCAACCAATATGGCGGGTCGCGGAACCGATATTATGCTCGGCGGCAATGCGGATTTCCAAACCAAACAGCGTATGGAAAAGGACGGATATCCTCTTGACGTCATCGAAATGGCGTCCTCTCCGCACGCAAGCAGCGATCCGACCGTGATTGCGGCAAAAGAAGTGTATAAACATCACTACGACGCTTTCAAGGCTATATGCGACGAGGAAAAAGAGAAAGTCATCGCACTCGGCGGCTTGCGTATTATCGGCACGGAACGCCACGAAAGCAGACGTATCGACAATCAGTTGAGAGGTCGTAGCGGCCGTCAGGGCGACCCCGGCAGCACGGTGTTCTATATCTCTATGGAGGACGATATCGCGCGTATCTTCGGCGGCGACAGAATGAAGGCTATCGCACAGACGATGCATCTCGGCGACGACATTCCTATCTCAAACGGTATCATCACAAAGCAAATCGAAAAGGCGCAACGACTCGTTGAGGGCAGAAACTACTCCATAAGAAAGCAGGTGCTCAGTTACGACGACGTGATGAA
Source organism: Bacillota bacterium (assembly GCA_050873585.1). GTDB lineage: Bacteria > Bacillota > Clostridia > Christensenellales > CAG-917 > CAG-475. The sequence continues at coordinate 9,752 of JBNMJA010000019.1, forward strand.
CGCACAGCGCGAAATTATCTACAAAGAAAGAGGAAAGGTGCTTGACGGACTCGACGTGCACGATCAGATCCTCGATATGATTGACGATCTTGCGGAAGAAATTATCGGATACTACGCCGACTACAAGACCGATTATCAGACGTGGGATTACGACGCGTTCAATCAGTCGCTCGAACAAAAGATGCTGCCGCAAGGTACGAACCTTATGACGCCTCAACTCTGCTCGTGCTTTGACGTGTACAAACTTAAAGACGCCGTTTTGAAAATCGCGCTCAAAGATTATAACGACAAAATCGAGAGAGTCAAGGCGGACGGATTCGACTTCGGCGAACTCGAAAGGGTGGTGCTCTTAAAGACCGTCGATTCAAAGTGGATGGACCATATCGACGCTATGGACGCTTTGAGAAGAGGTATCGGACTCAGAGGCTACGGACAGCGCGACCCCGTTATCGCATATCGTCAGGAAGGCTGGGATATGTTTGAAGATATGGTGTCGAGAATCCACTCCGAGACGGCTTCCATTCTCCTCAAAATCCACGTCGAAAAGAAAGAGGACGGCACGACTTCTTCCGTAAGACAGAATATCGCAGCGGCGCAAAAGAGCGTGCGCTCTGATAAAAAAGTCGGCAGAAACGACCCGTGTCCGTGCGGCAGCGGTTTGAAATATAAGAATTGCTGCGGAAAGAATAAATAACGAAAACGACGTTTTATAAAGCAATATCGCACTAATAAACGCCGTATTGAGCAAAACGTACTGCGAATATGCGGTGAATCCATATAGGAAAAGAAAATGTTAGACTACAACGAACCGAGAAACCAACTTAAAGAAATGCGAACCGAAATGGTGCGCGCTTACGAAAGCATCAATCCAACGAAAATCCGCGAAAGAATCAAGGAACTCGAAACGATTCAGAATTCGGACGGATTTTGGGACGATCCCGATAACGCAAAGAAAGTGTCCAAAGAAATAAGCCAACTTCAAAGCAAAATCGAGAAGTTCGAAAAGATGATCGCTCGCATAGACGACGCTTTGGATACGATAGATATCGTGGAACTCGAGGGCGACGAGAGCGAGGACGAGAAAATCCTCACTACCGTGCACGATTTGTCCGAAGCGGTTGAAAGCCTCTCTCTTGCAACGCTACTCAGCGGCAAATACGACTCGCTCAACGCAATCCTCACTCTCCACGCAGGCGCAGGCGGAACGGAAGCACAAGACTGGTGCAGTATGCTCTACAGAATGTATACGCGCTATTGCGAGCGTACGGGCTGGACTTGCACCGAACTCGACTATCTCGCGGGCGACGAGGCGGGCATAAAATCCGTCACGTTCAGAGTGGAGGGCGACAACGCCTACGGATATCTCAAGGCAGAAAAAGGCGTGCATAGACTCGTGCGCATCTCGCCCTTCGACGCAAACGCAAGACGTCATACGTCCTTTGCTTCTCTCGAAGTTATGCCCGAAATCATCGATACGTCCGAAATCGAAATTCGCCCCGAGGACTTGAAAGTGGATACTTATCGCTCGTCGGGCGCAGGAGGACAACACGTCAATAAGACGGAATCCGCTATCCGTATCACGCATATTCCCACGGGTATTATCGTGGCGTGTCAGAACGAAAGAAGCCAGATCCAAAACCGCGAAGTTGCTATGCAGATGCTCCGCTCCAAACTCATCGAGAAGCGCGAGCGCGAACGCGAAGAAGAGGCGGCTCAAATCAGCGGTCAACTTAAGAAAATCGAGTGGGGAAGCCAAATCCGCAGTTACGTTTTCTGTCCGTACACGATGGTCAAGGACCACCGTACGAATTACGAAACGGGCAACGTTCAGGCAGTTATGGACGGCGATTTGGACGGCTTTATCAACGAATATCTTAAGTTGTCGTCAATACAAAAATAAGCAAAATTCAAAGCAATTCCGACGGTGCGCAAAGCGTGCCGTCGTCAATAAAAGGGAGCCGTAAAAATGCGGCTCATCTTGTAAAAGCGGTATTCTAACCGTGTGAAAACAGTATTGCAAAGTTATGAACAGTTTGCAGAATAAACAAAATTTAACCGTGCTTGCCATCGAGTCGAGTTGCGACGAAACCGCTTGCGCAATCGTGCGTGACGGAAGAGAAGTCGTGTCGAACGTTGTGGCAACGCAAATCGAAATACACCGTCGATTCGGCGGAGTCGTGCCCGAAATTGCGAGCAGAAATCACACCCTCGCAATCGAAAACGTGGTCAAAGAGGCTCTTGAAAAGGCGCAAATGACGAAGGACGATATTGACGCGGTGGCGGTGACTTACGGAGCAGGACTTTTGGGCGCGCTTCTCGTGGGCGTAAACTTCGCCAAAGGGCTTGCGTATGCCTGGAACAAGCCGTTGTTTGCCGTTTCGCACGTCAAAGGACATATTGCGGCAAATTATATTGACAGCGAACTTGAACCGCCGTATCTTTGCTTGCTTGCAAGCGGCGGTCATACAGCCATCGTAAAAGTGCTCGATTACGAGAATTTGCAACTCATTGCTCAAAGCCGTGACGACGCTTGCGGCGAAGCGTTCGACAAAGTTGCAAGAGTGCTCGGTTTGCCTTATCCCGGTGGTCCCGAAATCCAAAAACTGGCGCGAGAAGGCAAAGCCGTTTACGATATGCCGAAACCCAAATTCAGTGGATTAGATGACCTGTATTTCAGTTATAGCGGACTTAAAACGTTCGTCATAAACCTCGTGCATAACCTCGAACAAAAGGGGCAGGAAATACCCCGTGCGGCTATCGCCGCAAGTTTCCAAAAATGCGCCGTTTCGCAACTCGTGGACACCCTCGAACTCGTGATCGAAAAGACGGGAATAAAGAAAATCGCCGTTGCCGGCGGAGTCAGCGCAAACGAGGAACTCCGTCGCCGTTTTGACGACTTGGCAAACAAAGGCTGTGAAGTGCATTATCCCAAACTCAAGTATTGCACGGATAACGCCGCCATGATCGGTGCAGAGGCGTGCTTTATGATAAAAGACGGCGTTGAGGAGGTCGGGCTGGGGTTGGATGCGAAGGCCACCGTACCTCTCAACTGCGCTAAATAGCGCCTAACGTCGTCAAAACCCTTTTGCTCACTCGTCACGTACGCATAAGTACGTTAGGCGAGTTCGCAAAAGGGTTTTTCCTTGTTCTTCATCTATTTAGCGCAGTTGAGAATGAAGAACGTTGTAAAAAGTGAACGTTTGGCACCTTAAATGCAATTACCCCTTTCCTCACGTGTTTTCCCTATCGCCGTTCCCCCTCTGCACTTTGTTTGAGGGAACCCACGGCGACCGCGTAGCGGGGGACAACACTGACGCGATTGACTTCGTCGCAATCGCTAGTTCGTTGCAAGCAACGAACGGCTGACAGGCTCTCAGCAATACAAATCGGCTGAAAGCCGTGCCACTTCGCCTGCGTGGCGGCTACGCAACAGAATGCCACGCATTCTCGTACTAATCGTCAAGCTCGACGCTCGCTACGGTCGGCGCCTTGCGCCTCCGATTCCGCCTTCGAATGGGCGCACACCGGATATGAGTGTCTTTTTATTGTTATTATTGTGCCTAAAATATGTTTTTGCACTATATCTTGTACTATTTATATTATATATAAATTTTTTATGGAAAGTTGCGCCAAATGTTTGACATTGATATCGTTTGTTGGTAAGATATAGAAGCTTACGAAAACGTAAGCAGTTTTTTAGTGTGCAAAAGAATATGGACAAAGAAAAACTTGAACTAATGCTTACAAACTCTTCAAAAGTTGTCGGTTCCAAACAGGTTTTGAAGGGAATATCCGACTCCACCGTCAGGTGTGTGATCGTGGCGTCGGACGCCGATGCTCAGATAAAGAAGAGAATCGTGGCGCAAGCAAAAGCCAACGGAATCGAAATCGTTTATTTCGCTTCAAAAAAGCGTTTGGGCGAACTTTCCGGGGTGGAAGTGTGTGCGGCGGTTGTCGGAATCGTCGAAGCGGAGGCATAGAGTCTTGATTGCACCTGTTGGGTTGCAGGTACATTCGAAAAATCTTACAGGAGGAACAATAATGCCAACCATCAATCAACTTATCAGAAAAGGCAGAGAGAAACAGGTCAAAAAGTCGCTTACGCCTATCATGGAGCAATGCCCTCAAAAACGCGGTATTTGCCTCAGCGTCACGACGACCTCCCCGAAGAAGCCGAACTCCGCTCTTCGTAAAATCGCAAGAGTTCGTTTGGTAAACGGAATGGAGGGTACTGTTTACATCCCCGGCGAAGGTCACAATCTGCAAGAGCACAGCGTGGTTCTTATCAGAGGCGGCAGAGTCAAGGATTTGCCTGGTGTGCGTTATCACATTATCCGTGGTGCTCTTGATACGGCAGGCGTTGCAAAACGCGGTCAGGCAAGAAGCAAATACGGTGCGAAACGCCCCAAGAAATAATTTTTTCGAATGTATTACTAAAATTAGGAGGTTACTATGCCAAGAAGAAGCGGCGTGCCCAAAAGAGACGTTCTTCCCGATCCTATCTACAACAGCAAGGTTGTGACCAAACTCATCAACCAAATCATGCTCGACGGCAAGAAAGGAACGGCTCAAGCAATCGTTTACGAGGCACTCAATATAGCAGCAGCAAAACTCGGACAAGAGCCCATGGACGTGTTCAACAAAGCGCTTGAAAACGCAATGCCCATGCTCGAAGTCAAAGCAAGACGCGTCGGCGGTTCTACTTATCAAGTTCCTATGGAAATCCGTCCCGAGCGCAGACAAACACTTGCAATCCGTTGGATCGTGCTCTTCGCAAGAAAGAGAGGCGAGAAAACTATGGACGCAAGACTCGCAGGCGAACTTATGGACGCATTCAATATGACCGGCGGCGCAGTCAAGAGAAAGGACGAAATGCATCGTGCGGCTGAAGCGAACAAGGCGTTTGCACATTATAGGTGGTAATTTATGTCTAGAAAATATGCTCTTGATAAGGTGAGGAATATCGGCATAATGGCACACATCGATGCCGGAAAAACCACGACAACCGAGCGTATTCTATACTACACGGGCGTGAACAGAAAATTGGGCGAGACTCACGACGGCTCCGCTACTATGGACTACATGGAGCAGGAGAGAGAAAGAGGCATCACCATCACTTCTGCAGCAACCACTGCCGTGTGGAAAGGACATCAGATAAACATCATCGACACCCCCGGACACGTCGACTTTACGGTTGAGGTCGAACGCAGTCTGAGAGTTCTCGACGGAGCGGTCGCGGTGTTCTGCGCCAAGGGCGGCGTCGAACCTCAATCCGAAAACGTGTGGCGTCAGGCAAACACGTATAAGGTGCCGAGAATCGCTTTCGTCAACAAAATGGACATCAACGGTGCGGACTTCTTCAACGCAGTCAAAATGATGCGCGAAAGATTGAACGCAAACGCAGTCCCCATCACGTTGCCTATTGGAAAAGAGTCCGAATTCGCGGGAGTCATCGATCTTCTCACGATGCAAGCGTTCTACTACGATCAGAAGGATAAAGGCGTAACGTTCTACGCAAAAGAAATCCCTGCCGAGTATCAGGACCTCGCAAAAGAATACAGACTCAAAATGCTCGAGGCGGCGGCAGACTTCGACGAGAATATCTTTGAAAAAGTCATTATGGAGGATTACGATTCCATTACGATGGAAGAACTCAAAGCCGCAATCCGTAAGGGTACGATTGAAATGAAGCTCAATCCCGTCCTTTGCGGAAGTTCTTACAAGAACACGGGCGTACAACTTATGCTCGACGCGGTGGTTGACTTCCTTCCCGCTCCGACGGACGTTGCGAGTATCGAAGGCGTCAATCCGAAGTCCGGTCAACCCGAACTTCGTCATCCCGGCGAAAAAGAACCGTTCAGCGCTCTCGTCTTTAAGATTCTCACCGATGAGTTCGTAGGAAAACTTTCCTTCATCCGCATCTATTCGGGAACTCTTACCACGGGTTCGATGGTTTACAACACCGTCAAGGGGGAAAACGAAAGAATCGGTCGTATCCTTCGTATGAACGCGGACAACCGCGAAGACATCGACGAAGCCTACGCGGGAGATATCGTTGCCGTCATCGGTCTGAAGAAGAGCACCACGGGCGACACGCTTTCCGACAAGAATAACCAAATCATTCTCGAAAACATGGTTTTCCCCGACCCAGTTATCAAGGTCGCAATCGAACCGAAATCGAAAGCCAGCCAAGAGAGAATGAATATGGCTATCATCAAACTGCAAGAGGAAGACCCCACTTTCAAGGCGTACACCGACAAGGAAACGGGTCAAACCATTATCGCAGGTATGGGCGAACTTCACCTCGACATCATCGTGGACAGAATGTTCAGAGAGTTCAAGGTGAAGCAAACGTCGGCAGACCGCAAGTCAGTTATCGTGAGACCATCACGAAGGCTGTCAAGGCAGAAGGGAAGTTCGTGCGTCAATCGGGCGGTCACGGTCAATACGGCCATATCGTCATCGAGATGGAGCCGAATCCCGAAAAAGGTCTGGAGATGGAAGACGCGATCGTCGGCGGCGTCGTGAGCAAGGAATTTGCAAACGCGGCGTGGGAAGGCATCAAAGAGGCTGCTCAAAGCGGTATCATTGCCGGATACGAGTGCGTGGACTTCAAGGTTCGTCTTGTCGACGGAAGTATGCACGAAGTGGATAGCTCGGAAATGGCGTTCAAGATCGCAGGTTCTATGGCGTTTAAGGAAGGCGCGGCAAAGGCTGCTCCGACCCTGCTCGAACCGATTATGAAGGTCGAAGTCGTAACTCCGGACGATTACCTGGGCGACGTGATGTCAAACCTCAACTCGAGACGCGGACAAGTCAAGGGTATCGAACCTCGCAACGGAGCACAAGTCGTGGATTGCGACGTTCCGCTTTCCGAAATGTTCGGTTATGCAACAAGCCTGCGCAGCATTACGCAGGGCAGAGCAAACTTCACAATGTTGTTTGACCACTATGCAGTCGTTCCCAAGAGCGTTGCCGAAAAGGTCATCGGCGAAGTGAAAGCAAGAGATTCCAAAAAGTAAGATATATATAGATTCATTTATATATATAAAATACTTTGGATAATAAATAATAAAAAACCAAAAAACAATATTGGAGGAAATCTAGTATGGCAAAAGCAAAGTTTGAAAGAACAAAGCCGCACGTTAACATCGGTACTATCGGTCACGTTGACCACGGCAAAACCACTCTTACCGCTGCAATCACGATGTACTGCGCATCAAAGGGCGAAGCTCAAGCGATGAAGTACGACGAAATCGATAAAGCTCCGGAAGAGAAAGCAAGAGGTATCACGATCAACACCGCACACGTTGAGTATGAAACTCCGAAGCGTCACTATGCACACGTTGACTGTCCCGGCCACGCCGACTACGTCAAAAACATGATCACCGGTGCTGCTCAAATGGACGGCGCAATCCTCGTTGTTGCTGCTTCCGACGGCCCGATGCCTCAAACTCGTGAGCACATCCTTCTTGCTCGTCAGGTTGGTGTTCCTTACATCCTCGTGTTCCTTAACAAGTGCGACCAAGTCGACGACGAAGAACTTCTCGAACTCGTTGAAATGGAAGTTCGCGAACTCCTCAACGAGTACGGATTCCCCGGCGACGACACCCCCATCATCCGCGGTTCTGCTTTGAAAGCAATGGAAGCAGGTCTTGCAGGCAAATGGGACGATCCCGCATTTGCACCTATCCAAGCTCTTCTCGACGCAGTCGACAGCTATATCCCCGATCCTCAACGTGACACGGATAAGCCGTTCTTGATGCCTGTTGAAGACGTCTTCACCATCACCGGCCGTGGTACTGTTGCTACCGGTAGAGTTGAGCGTGGCGTTCTCCGTATGGGCGACAAGGTTGAAATCGTCGGTCTTTCCACCGAAAAGAAAGAAACAACCGTCACCGGTATCGAAATGTTCCGTAAGCTCCTCGACTACGCAGAGGGCGGCGACAACATCGGCGCGTTGCTCCGTGGTATTCAAAGAAGCGA
>JBNMJA010000020.1:0-17643 GCA_050873585.1 Bacillota bacterium
AAGAACAAGGAAGGTTGCAATTGCATAGACAGGAGCGTACTCTCTGTACGTGACTGTTTAGGCAATCGCACCTGACGCAGTTATTCGCTCATTAGTGACGTAAAAAAGCCGCCGTGCAAAACAACACGACGGCATTATACCCATATATAACCCGCAAATCTCGTCTTGCACTCCGTATCGAGTTTTGACCAAGCCATCGTATCGGGCGCACCCTACACTCCGTGCGGTCTTACTCACATCGTTTTTGATTCGATACTTTTTTATCTATTTTGATTTTATCTTATATTTCCGCTTTCGTCAAGCGATCAGAGCACGAAAAGAACGGACGCACCCAAAATTCTGCTTTGCAAAAGCACGGGGAAATATTCCGTTTCAATTTTTTCCGACTCGATATTTTCGGAATGGATATTCCAGCTTGCGATTTGTTTCAGAGCGTCTCTGCTCTTGGAGCCGTCTGCGTAGTAGTCTGCGACGAACGCCTTCAAATCCTTTTCGACGGAGTCTATACATGAGGCGACTTTTACGCTGACCGCCTCGATCTTGCCGATATACCAGTTATACCAGTTTTTGATATACGGCATAGTTTCCTCGTCGGGATTTTGCGGTTTTACGTTTGGATTGCTCTCGCCCAAGATGCCCTCGAACCCGCACAAACTTGCCTCGTTATAAAGTTTTGTGAGGTTTGCTTTTGTAGAGTTAAGCTCGAAGTCGTAATACGCCTGTTTCATTTTCTCCACTCTTGCGCTAAACAAGAGCGCGCCGACCATAATCGTAAACGTATCGTTGTCGATTATATCTGGGTGCGACGGCGTAAGCGCTCCGCCTTGGGCGTTGTCCATAATGTCGGACACGTTGAGGAGCAAATCGAGCACAATGACAGGCATTGCTTTTTGGTATCCTTCACTGCCTTGTTTGCAGATTCTCTCGATAAGCGACTTTATATTTTGGGCGTTGAAGCGGCCGCTTTCCATCACGCCGTCGATAACTCTCGCCGCAAGAATCATTTTGTTAATCGCGTTCGTATTCTTATCGAGCGTTTGGTCGTTATCGAGTTTAGCCGTCAGCAAGAAGTCGGTGATAAACTCTTTTTTCGACAGCACGCCCTCGCTTGCCTCTGCGATCTCGCACAGCGACGGAATGACGTCAACCGCCATATAGGCGTACTTTGCGTAGATGAGGATTTGAGAATACACTTGCGACGAAATCTTTTTATCGTCAAATTCGGTTATAAACAGATTGAGCGCCGTATTGAGTTTTTCGATTTCGTTCTCGGTTAGTGCGTTTTTGAGTCGTTTTACGTTTCCGAGCAAAGCGCCCACGAGCGTAGACAACTCGCTCTCGGACACGTTGGACAGCGCGCCGTCCTGTTCGAAGAGTTTTGAATACAACTCGTCGGTGAGCGTATTGACCGAGGTATCGTATGCAAACGACACGAGCTCGCTCATCGCGTTCTTTGCGTTTGCAAGAGCGGTTTGCATTTGGGCTTTTTCTTCGCTCGTTGCGTTGAGCGATTGTTGGGCGAGATTTAGCACCGCCCTGTTTTGAGCGACGTTTTCAACAGCCGCCGCCGAGCCGCCGTTTGCGACCATAATATCTTTGACGTTATCGAGTCTGTCCACGATATTCGAAATCGTGCTTCTCCCGTCGTTTATGAGTTTTGCAATCAGATCGTAGGCAAGCGACGATACGTCGTTTGAGGTCAACCCGATTTGTTTGAGCATAGGCACGAGAAGTTCGGCGTTATCCGAAAATTCTTTGAGCAGTTTTTTTCCGTCGTCGCTTTGAAGAGTGTCTGCAAGCGAGCGGATTTTCGCCGTCTGCATACTCGAATCTCTTATGACGTCGCACACGAACCGAGTCCAGCCCTGCGTCACCACGTAATCGCCCGCGTTACTTACTTTCGAAACGTCGTCGTTTGAAAGATTTACGTCCCACGTCTCGTTAAGACTGCCGAGGAAGATTTGCTCGATTCTGTCCGATTGCGCGGCGCGCTCATTTTTATCCTCGTCCTCTTTATCGTTGCACGCAACGAGACACGCGCAGAGAATCAGCGCGATAAGCAGCGATATTATAAGGATACTTCTCGTTTTTTTCATATCTATACCTTTTTGATATTATAACCTTTTTTGAATCGTAGCGCAAGAGGTACGAGCGTATAGCCCGCGCTCATAGTAGCGCCGACGGTTGCCACCACCCACGCCTTGTACATAAACTCGAAATACAATCCGAACAGCCTGAGTGCGTGAATGAGGCTTGACGTAATGAGAACGGAAAACGCAAACGACAAGCAAAACGCCGTGAGTGCAACCGTAGCGTGTTCGAACACTTCCGTGCCTAGCAACATATTTTTCGCCATACCTGCGTTGAGCAACGCCACTCTCGTCTTTTGCGCGGTCGCACGTCCTATAAGTGCCGATGCGACAGTAACCGCAAAAATGAATATCGTCACCACCGTAGCGAGAGTGCCTATGAGGTCAAAGACGGATTGCATACTCTCCATCTCCCACTTGAATGCGTCGAGCGTTTTCACCACAAAATAGTTGTTGCCCGCAAACTTCGAGCGCAGAAGTCCTACCGTCTCGTCAACGTCGCCCTCCGCAACCACGAGCACCGTATCGACGTCCTTGTCGAAAAGGGTTTTCAAAGTTTGCCCGGACGCCACGATATAGTTTCCGCTGAACAGATTATGTTTCAGCACTCCGCCGACTATCGCTTGCCTCGTCACGCCGCCCATAGTGGCTTCAAGCACGTCGCCTTCTTTCACTCCGTACAGCACTTGCAGTGCGTAATCGACAAAAATATATGGTTTATCGCTCGAAATGCGCTCGTAAACTATCTCTTTTGGCGTAATAAACTCAAAATAGACCATATCGAGCACGTCTTTCGAGCCAAGCACGTTCATGGCTTTCGTCTTTTCGTTGACGGTGAGATCGGCTTTGTTCCAAATCATTTTGGTTGCCGCCTTAACGCCGTCGGTTTGTGTGATTTTATCAACGTCCACGTCTGCCTGAATGTTTGTGACAAACGCCATATCCTTAAACTCATCGATATACGAGGTGAATATCCCCGTCGTCAGCGAGTAGGACATAAACAGCATCATCGCAATCGTCATGCCCACGGTAAGCATGGTGACGGAGCGTGAAAAACGCTTGTCCCTGACCACGTTTTTAGCACCCGTCTTTACGCTCGGCGAAGAAGATTTCGAAAGCGCTTTGCCTTCGATTTTAAGCGCCTTCGAGCAAGCCGTCGCAAGCAGAGCGATTGCCGAGGCCATAGAAAGCACCGATGCGATTGCCGTTGCGGACGGCACGCAGAACTCGACTATAACGAATACGATCGTAAGAATCGCAAACGTTGCCACGAGTGCGACAGACGCCTTCGAGGGTTTGCTTACGTCGAGTTGGTTTTCCCTGATACTTCCCTTAAACGAACGAAGTATCGGCGCGAGAGAGGACAGTATCGAGCACACAAGCCCAAGTCCTCCCGCAAGGAACAGATATCCCACGGATATTCCGAACGTCACGCTCGAAGAGAGCGTAAGTTTCAAAAGTCCTATAAATATGCCCACCGCAAGCAGTGAACCAATCAGCGTTCCGATGCCTGCCTGAAGTGCGCTTTCGGTGATGAACAATCCAAAAATTTGTTTCTTCGTTGCGCCCACCACTTTGAATTTTGCGATGAGGTTGACCTTTTCTCCCTCGCTCATCATAAACAGAATCACGATGATTGCAACGCCGAGTATAAGCACTGCTCCGCCCGCAAGCACGATAGGGGCGGTAAGGCTTTGCGTTTGCTCCTCGATATACTTGACGTCCTTAGACGCACTCACGAGCATACCCTTATACGAGTCGGTTGCGGATATTTCCTCAATGGTTTTTTCAATATCCGTTTTATTCTTCAAAACGAGATGAATTTCGTTGCACAAATCCTCGCTCGCAAAGATAAGTTCGGAGAGTTTTCTTGTAAGTCCGAGCACGAGATACGGCGAGTCGTCAAGGAAATAACCGCTCTGCTTTGCGATTGCTCCGACGTAGCATTTTATGCTTTTCGAGCCGAGTTCGAGCCTTATCTCGTCACCGACCGACAATCCGAAATGCTTTGCGGCGTTTTCGGAAACAATCACGTCGTCCGCCCTGTTGCCGTTCTTTATAGCGGATATATCCCCTTTTGCGATCTCGATAGTCGCAAGCGTTTCGAGTTGATCTCTTTTGAATCCCCTCACGCCGACGTATTCGTCGCCGAATAATGCGTAGAGTTTGAGCGAGGGCACGATTTGCTCTATACCGTCGATTTCGTTGAGGGCGTCGTCTTTCATAATACGATCGCTCGTGCTGTTTGTAGAGATAGTGATATCGCTTATGCCTGCAGATGCGGTTTCGGTCGCATAAATATAGTCGTACACTGCGCCCTTAAAAGAAATCATACAAAAAATCATCGCGACGACAACCGCGACTGCCAAAGTCGTGGCAACAAACCTAAACGGTTTAGACGTGATGTTTTTAAGTGCAATTTTGAACATATATTTACGGCAAGTAAACTTCGAGCAAGTTTTCGTTCGGGTGTGGGCAGAGCCCACCCGCAATTATTAATTATTCGTTATTAATTATTAATTGATTTCGTCATCACGAAATCACTCCGTCTTCCATCTTGACGATTCTGCTTGCATACTCTGCGTGAGCAGGCGAGTGAGTGACCATCACGAGCGCGACTTTTCTCTTGTCGTTAATATCTTTGAGCAGTTCCATAACTTGCCTTCCGCGCTCTTTGTCAAGGCTGCCCGTAGGCTCGTCGAGGAAGATAATTTCGGGATTCGTTGCAAGCGCTCTTGCGATTGCGACTCTCTGTTGTTCACCGCCCGAGAGTTGACGAGGATATGCGTCTTTACGTTTTGCGATGCCGAGGTATTCGAGGATTTCGTCAACGTGCGTCTTGTATTCGCTCTCTTTTTTCTTGTCTAGCACGAGCGGCAAAGTCACGTTTTCGTAAACGGTGAGATTGGGCACGAGATTGTCAAATTGATACACGAAGGAAAAATCACGTCTTCTCATTTTTGCGATTTCGTCGTCGGGCGCGGTGCAAAGGTTCTTTCCGAGCAGTTCCACTCTTCCCTCGCTCGGCTTATCGATTCCCGCAAGGATATAAAGAAGCGTGGATTTTCCGCTTCCCGATTCGCCGACGATTGCCACAAACTCGCCCTCGTCGAGCGAAAAGTCAACGCCTTTTAGAACGGTGTTTTCCACCTCTCCCGTGACAAACGTCTTTTTGATATTCTCGGCTTTCAACACGCATTTTGCCATAATGCCTCCGTAGCGACGGATTGAAAGACCCAACCCGTGCGCGCGCATAAATACACTTTGAATTATACCACAGCGTATTTGATAAAACAATAACAAAATATCTGGCGCATTTCTCGCCTTGTATGCTATACTGAAATTATGAAAAACAAGACTTTCCCCATAGGCACGGTAGAATATGCAATCGAGCAGTCAAAGACGAGCCCTCAAAAGCCTCGTCTGCTTCTGCACGCCTGTTGCGGACCTTGCTCGAGCAGTGTGCTTGAATATCTCACGCCGCATTTTGACGTGACCGTATACTATTACAATCCCAACATTTTGCCAAAAGACGAGTTTATCAAACGCGAAAACGCGCTTAAAGAAGTCGTTTCTCATTTCGACGGCGTAAAACTCGTCGTTCCCGAGCAAGACGAAAACGAATATATATCCTTCGTCAAAGGGCACAAATCCGACCCCGAAGGCGGCGCGAGATGCACTCTTTGTTTCACCCTGCGCCTTGAAAACACAGCGCGATATTTAGAGACGCACCGTGACGACTTTGACTTTTTTGCCACCACCCTCACCGTCAGTCCGCACAAAAACGCACCCCTTATCAACGAGATAGGCACGAGCGTTGCGCAAAAACTCGACGTAAACTATCTTTGCTCCGACTTCAAAAAACGCGACGGCTATCTGCGCTCCATTCAACTTTGCAAAGAGTGGAATATCTATCGTCAGCACTACTGCGGTTGCGTGAGCGAACTGCTAGACTGACAATCGAAAACCGATTTTCAAGCAAAAAGCGTTGCATCGTGCAACGCTTTTTTGATATTTCTATCGTCTATTATCGTTCAATTTTCAATTTCGAATCCTATTATCTCGCCCGTTTTCGCGCTGATTCTCAACTCTATATTGCAAACGAGCACTATGCAAACTTTCACCTCGTAAACGTAATACGAGCCTTTCAAATCGCTTGAATACTCCATCTCTTTTTTGCTTTCGGCAATAGACATAACGTTTCCGTCGGCGTGCGATTTGAGATAATCCAGCGCAATTTGCTCTGCTTGCGTTTGAGAATAATTGCAGTTTTTGTTTGCCGCTCCGAACGCCGTTCCGAACACCGCGCTCAACACGATCGCGGCAGATACGATAAGCACGAGCGTTGAAATCAGCAAAATCTTCAGCGTATTCTTTTTGGCGTATTGTTTTTTTGCCTTTCTGATTTTTTCCTCGTCGCACTCTTCGCTTATTGCTTTTTTCGATTCGTATGCGTCGATAATTTCCGTCATTTTTCGCGCTTTTTCAAGTTCTGTCTCGACGAAATCCTTCTCTTCGGCACTAGCCACGCCGTCTTTGTATCTTTGATATGCGCTCTCAAAATCCATATTACTTCTCCAATATTTTCTTTATTTGCTCTCTGCCTCTGAAAAGCATCACTTTCACGTTGCTTTCGCTCTTGCCCACGATAGAAGATATGGCGTCAATTCTCATATCCTCGAAGTAGAACAGCAAGATAACTTCCTTGAGATTCGGCGGTAGCAATCCGATTGCATTGTACAACGCGCGATAATTCTCGTCTTCGACAATTTGGCTTAACACTTCGTCGCGCTCGCTCGAAATATCTTCGGACAGTTCGACGTCTTTTGCGTGCTTCCGTCTTTTGTTAAGAAAAAGATTTCTGCAAACTTTCAATATCCACGCCTTGAAGTTTTTCACGTCGTCCGAAGTCGCAAGCGCCTTGAAAAAGGCTTCCGAAACCAAATCCTCGGCTTCGGAAGCGTTCTTCGTCAGCGACATTGCATACAACAGAACGTCGTTATAATACTTTTTGAACAGTTGTTCAACAAGATCGTGATCCATAACAATCAGTCGTCGATTTCCTTTTCGTAGTCAAGAATTTTGCCTGTTTTTGCGTCGATTTCGTATTCGAATTCAAATCCGCCCGACTTGAACTCGACCTTCCACACGATAACGCCGTGTTCGACTTCGAGCTCGGTTTCCGTGTCGGTGACGTTTTCAACGCCTGCGTGCGCCATTGCGATGCGCAGTGCGTCGCTTTGTTTGATAGAGCCGTTAGTGTCGACGTATTCTTTTCCGTCGGTTTCCACTTTTATAACCGCGCCCGTGACCGCGTTGATTTCGTACTCGTATTCAACGCCGCCCAGCACAAACTCAACCTCGTACACGTACGAACCTTTTTCAAAATCGAGTTTCGCTTTTTTCACGACCGCGTCGTTTGCGCTCAAAGTCGTATTCTGCAATCCTTTGAGTGCGTTATCAACTGCGATTGCGATAGCCGCATCCGTGCCTTTGAACTCAACGCCTTCGGGTGCTTTTTCGTATTCGGTTTTGTCGTTCACTTCTTTTTTGTGAATCTCGCCGCTTTGAGCCTCTATATCGTACTCATACTTAGTCGTTCCGATCTTAAATTCGACTTCGTAAAGATACTGACCGTCGTCGAAGTCGAAGTCGATTTCGAGTTTCGTCACGTCTTTGAGTTCGACGCCCGCGTCTTTGAGGGCGATATCTCTTGCCGCTTCTTTACCGATATATTTATCGCTTGCAAACGGTGCGTCGGGGATTTCGTCTTTGCTCACTTGCCTGTCGTTGATTTTCACCGACTTCACGGTTTTGTCCGCGCCGATCGTCACGTCGTATCTGA
This sequence comes from Bacillota bacterium, assembly GCA_050873585.1. GTDB lineage: Bacteria > Bacillota > Clostridia > Christensenellales > CAG-917 > CAG-475. The sequence goes on from JBNMJA010000020.1 coordinate 7,936, forward strand.
TGCCGTTTATTTCGATTTCGACGACGAAACTATCCTCGCCTTTTTGCATCACGGTTGAGTAGTCAACGCTTTGACCGCTTGCTCCGACCGTGAGAAGTGCGATTTGTTTGAACTCTTCGTTCCTTGCTTTTTCTTTTTGCTCGGTGTCGTTGCATGCGGCAAATATCACCGCGCAGCACACGACCACAACGATTGCAAAAGTAATAATCATTCTTTTCTTCATAGGGGTTGCCTCCTTTTGGTTTTCACATATAAGACACCCCACCAAAGAAAAGGTTACAAATTTTTTTCAAATTTCAAAAATCGACTTCTCGCCTTTCGACAAAATTTGAGTTATTCTTTCCCTATCGTCTTTTCGTCTTTCGACAAAATCCGAGCGGTTGTTCCGTTTTGCGACGTTTATTATCGTTGTCGTTTTTTCGTTTCGTCGTTTCTGTTTTTTTGATTCGTTTTTGCGCCGTTTTTATGCGGTTTTTTGCGTGTTTTTGGCAATTTTCAGTTCGGATTTTTGATATAAATATCCGATTTTTGATATAAATATCGCACGTTTTCAAAACAACTTTTTCAAATCACAGAATTTTTCGATATGGTTTCGCAAAGGAATTCTTTATGTCGCGAGGTTTTTGATATGATTTGTCAAAGGAATATTTGCAAGTTTAAAAGATTATGCAAGTTAGTTTTTGCAAATCAACTATGCAAGTTATTCGTTTTTATCTTCTTTGTCGAGAATGACCACTGCACCCTTAAATTCGTCGCCTTCCCAAATGATTTCTTGCACCGAAGGCAGCATAACATAGCCGTCTTTCACGTTTTTTACGCTTATAACGGGCGTCGTTACGGTTGCTTCGACATCGCTTCTTTCAAATGCAAAATCGCAATCTATCATCTCGCAATCGATAAGTTTGAGGTTTTTGCAGTAGCAAAGCGGCTGTGTTCCGATGATTTTGCAGTGATCGAAGGTCACCCCGTCGCAATACCATGCAAGATACTCGCCTTTTACGACGCAATTTTTGACGGTGACGTTTTCCGCGTGCCAGAATGCGTCTTTCGTGTCGAAATTGCAGTCCTCGAAAACGGCGTCTTTGATATATTGAAAACTGTATTTGCCCTTGAATTCGACGTTTTTAAAGCGAATTGCCGTTGAACGCATCATAAAATACTCGCTTTCTGCGTGCGAATTTGACATACTCACGCCGTGCGTAGACCAGCCGAATTCGGGCGAAACTATATCGCAACCGTCAATCGTGACGTTCTTACACTCTCTAAGCGCCTTGATTCCGTGCATTTTGACGTTCTTTATATCGATATTTTCGCTATACCAAAGCGACGCGCGGCACAATTGCGTCATCTCGCTGTTTTCGATTTTCAGGTTGTGGTCGTGCCAAAACGGATAGCGCAAATTGAAAAAGCAATCTTTGCACTCAACGTCCCTACACTCTTTAAACGCACTCTCGCCGTCCGCCGGACCGTCGATTTTCACGTTGTTTACCTTTACGTTTCTTGCTCCGTAAAACGCGCGCTCTTCGTCAAAAATTTGATTTTCAACCACACAATTTTCGTAAGTTTTGTTTTCTGCCATAGTTTTTCCTCGGCGTTATTCAGTATCTAACGCACTCGATTTTCGTAAACACTATCCTCGTCAAAAATACAAACCGCCTGCGGGGGCAAGCGGATTGAATTTATTTTTCTTCTTGTCTTTCTTCTAGCATCGACTTGACTTTCATAAGCCTCGTCGTTGCGCCTCTTTCGTTTTCGTCGAGTTTCATAACGATATACTTTATGGTTTCCTCGAGTTGCGGAATCATAACGTATTCCAAAGCGTTGACGCGCCTTCTGTTCTTTTCAATCTCGTCGGCAAGCATATTGCAAGTTTTTTCGACCTCTGCAAGTTTGAGAAGTTTGGGGAGCAACTTCGTAAGCGACGAGATGGAACTGTCTAGTTCGCTCGTCACGCTTGCAAAAGAGTACGGATACAAATCCTTGCTTTCCCCTTCCGTGACGCTGAAAACGGGCACGTTGACGCTCATAACGTTCTTCGACGAGGTTTCGAGCGTAACCTTTGCCGTTGGCATTGCGATTGCCTCTTCGATTACGGCGTCGCTGGATACCGCCCGCGCGAGCATAAAGGATTTGAGCGAATCGCCGAGTTCCTCTTCCACTTCCTCTCTCAAGCGCTTGTTCTCTCGAACGTACAGCATAAACTGACGAATCATTTCGTCAGACTTATCCTTGAGGAGTTTGTGACCTCTCGTGGCGGTTTTGAGACGATTTTTGAGTCGTCTCAATTCCATTCTTGTAGGGTTTACGTTGAGCTTACTCATTTATTTTCTTCTTCCTCGTCGCTTCCGAGGTATTTTTCGATATATTCGTCACGAATACGTTTAAGTTCGCTCTTGGGAAGGATTTTGAGAAGTTTCCAACCGAGATCGAGAGTTTCTTCGACGTCGCGGTTGACGTCAAAGCCTTGAGAAACGTATTGTTTTTCAAACTCGTCTGCGAATTTTGCGCATTTCTTGTCCGTTTCGGTAAGAGCGGCGTCGCCGAGAATGGAGCTGAGCTCTTTTGCCTCTTTGCCTTGTGCGTACGCGCTGAAAAGTTGGTTCATCGTGTCTGCGTGATCCTCTCTCGTCTTGCCCTTGCCAATACCCTTGTCTTTAAGACGGGAAAGGGACGGCAACACGTCGATGGGAGGCACGATGCCTTTCTTATATAGTTCACGAGAAATGATGATTTGTCCCTCGGTGATATATCCCGTAAGGTCGGGAATGGGGTGCGTCTTGTCGTCTTCGGGCATCGTGAGAATAGGAATCTGCGTTATAGAGCCTTTCTTACCCACTATTCTGCCTGCACGCTCGTACATGCTTGCAAGGTCGGTGTACATATAACCGGGATAGCCGCGTCTGCCGGGCACTTCTTTTCTTGCCGCGGACACTTCACGCAAAGCCTCTGCGTAGTTGGTAATGTCCGTGGTGATGACGAGCACGTGCATATCTTTTTCAAAAGCGAGATATTCGGCCGCCGTCAACGCCATACGAGGTGTGGAAATACGCTCTACGGCAGGGTCGTTTGCGAGATTGATGAACATAACCGCTCTCTCGATTGCGCCCGTCTTTCTGAAATCGCTGATGAAGAAATCCGCTTCTTCAAACGTGATACCGACAGCCGCAAACACGACTGCGAATTTTGCGTCGCTGCCGAGAACTTTTGCTTGTCTTGCGATTTGAGCGGCAAGTTCGGCGTGCGGCGTACCCGACATAGAAAACACGGGCAATTTCTGACCTCTGACGAGAGTGTTGAGTCCGTCGATTGCGCTGATACCCGTCTGAATAAACTCGTTGGGATAGTCGCGCGCAACGGGGTTGATAGGTTGACCGTTGATATCGAGTTTCATTTCGGGGATAATGGGTGCGCCTCCGTCACGGGGTCTGCCCATACCGTCGAAAACTCTGCCAAGCATATCTTCGCTCACGCCAAGTTCGATGCCGTGACCGAGGAATCTTGCCTTTGCGGAAGCCATTTTGATGCCTTGAGAAGCCTCAAACAACTGCACGAGTGCCTTGTCGCGATTGATTTCAAGCACTTTGCCGCTTCTGACTTCACCGTTTTCTTGTCTGATTTCGACAAGTTCGTTATATTTGACGCCCTCTACGCCCTCAACGAGCATAAGCGGACCAACGATTTCTCTTATGGTGTTGTATTCTTTTAACATCAAATGCCTCCTTCGTCGGTGAGAGCGCGCATTTCGCTCTTGATTTCGGCGAGAATTTCGTCAAATTTCGACATTTCCGTTTCCGGAATATACTTCGCTCTGCCGATTTGCTCTCTGACCGAGAGTTCGAGAATGTCTTCGATATCGACGTTCTTTTCGAGCGCTTCCTTTGCAAGTTCGTCAAAAGTGAGGATAAGACGGAGCATATACTCCTGTTTTGCGAGCGAGGAGAACGTGTCAACCTCGTGGAAAGCGTTCTGATGCAAATAGTCCTCTCTTATGGACTTTGCCGTCTCCATAGTGAGTCTGTTTTCGGGAGAGAGTGCGTCCATACCGACGAGTCTGACGATTTCGTCGAGGCTCGCTTCCTCTTGGAGAATACGCATACATTTTGCACGCAACTTCATCCACTCCTCGTCAACGTTGTCGGTGTACCACTCGCCGAGGCGCTCTGCGTAGAGCGAATAACTCGTAAGCCAGTCTACCGCGGGGAAATGGCGCTTGTAGGCAAGCGACGCGCTCAATCCCCAGAACACTTTGACGATACGCAAAGTTGCCTGCGATACGGGCTCCGACAAGTCGCCGCCGGGAGGTGAAACCGCTCCGATTGCGGTGATTGAACCCACCGTATTCTCTTGTCCGAGAACTTTGACGATGCCCGCTCTTTCATAGAACTCCGCAAGACGGGAACTGAGGTATGCGGGATAGCCTTCTTCACCCGGCATTTCTTCGAGACGACCGCTCATTTCTCTGAGCGCTTCTGCCCAACGCGAAGTGGAATCCGCCATAATTGCGACGGAATAGCCCATATCTCTGAAGTATTCTGCAATGGTGATACCCGTGTAGATTGACGCTTCGCGCGCCGCAACGGGCATATCCGAAGTGTTTGCGATAAGCACGGTGCGCTTCATAAGCGGTTGACCGCTCTTTGGGTCGATAAGTGTCGGGAACTCGTTGAGAACGTCCGTCATTTCGTTTCCGCGCTCGCCGCAACCGACGTACACGATTATATCCGCATCCGCCCACTTTGCAAGTTGGTGTTGAACGACGGTTTTGCCGCTTCCGAACGGACCGGGGACTGCCGCAACGCCGCCCTTTGCAATCGGGAAAAGCGTGTCGATGACTCTTTGTCCCGTGACGAGAGGCGTTTTCGGAGAAAGTTTTTCTCTGTAAGGTCTGCCCTTTCTGACGGGCCATTTTTGAAGCATAGTGACGTTGACGTCGCCCTTTTCGGTTTCCACCACGGCAATCGTTTCGTCAACGTTGAAGTCACCCTGCTTGATTTCCTTGACGACGCCTTTTACGCCATAAGGAGTCATGATTTTATGCTCTACGAGAACGTTTTCTTGCACCACGCCGAGTACGCTTCCGCTCTCTACGCTGTCGCCTATCGTTACCCTCGGCTCGAAAGCCCATTTTTTCTCGTGGTCTACCGCAGGCAGATATACGCCTCTTTCGATACGGTCGCCGGCAACTTCTCTGAGTTTTGCAAGCGGTCTTTGAATACCGTCGTATATGCCCTCGATAAGACCGGGAGCAAGTTCGACAGAAAGCGGCGCGCCGGTCGAGTACACGTTTTCGCCGGGGCCGAGTCCGCTCGTTTCTTCATAAACCTGAATGGACGCGCGGTCGCCGCGAAGTTCGATAACTTCGCCGATGAGTTTCTTCTCGCTCACGTGAACCACGTCGTACATTTTGCATTGGGACATTCCCTCTGCAACAATCAACGGTCCGGATACTTTTACGATTTTTCCAGTTTCCATTTTCGTCCTCTTATTTGTTCTCTTTGTCGAATAAAATATCTGCGCCTATCGCTTTTTCCACGTTGGCTTTTATGCCTGCAAGTCCCACGCCCTGATTGCCTTCCGCCGACGGAATAGGCACGATGACGGGATAGGGACGGGATTTGTATCTTTTGATGAGCGCGTCCGCTTGCAACGCGACTTTTTCCGTCACGAAAATGACGGCGTACTTTCTTGCAAGCGCGTGAATGGTGTCTCTTGCCTTGTACTCGTCGTCAACGGGAAAAACGTCAAGACCGATGGCCTTGAATGCAAGCACGCTGTCTTTGTCTCCGCATACCGCGATTGCATTGTCACGCATAGAGTTCACGCATCCTTTCTTTGATGATTTGCGGCGCAACGCGATTCTTCACGCCTGCCACGATGAGTTTTGCGATTTTAAGTTCCGTCTTTTTGCTCATATAGAAGGCAACGACGGGTGCGATCGAATATAGATCGTCCTTTTGATCCTTCCACAATTTCAGCAAAGCGTCGTCGCTTTTCGCTTCGAATACGACGAGTTTTTCATCGTCGAGCGTTTTTATATCCTCGAAATAAGGCGTTTCTTTGAAGGGAAGGCAAAGTTCTTCGCCGTGGCTTTCCCATACGCTCTCGAGAGTCGAAAGCGCAATCGAGCCGCCCTCTATAAAGCCTTGCTCGAAAAAAGACCGATCGAGTCCGAGACGTCTTGCTCTTTCAAAGGAAGATATATTGAGGTAGTCTATTCTTTTTTCAAAATATTCCTTTGCGACTTTACCGCTCTTTTTGCAAAGTTCGAGTTGATGAGCGTACTGCGTTTTGTCAACTTCGATATCGAGCTCGTGTCCGCCAAGTCCGCCGCTTGCCAGAGCCTCTTGCGTTTTGAGGATAATCTCTTGCATACGCTTTGGAAGAGCCTCGACTTCTGCCGTGTCGATTGCGTTTTTCAAGACCTCGACGGGATAGAGTCCGTCGGGCGCAAACGTTTCCGCCTTAGTGCCCGAAATATACGCTTTAAGCAAGATTTTGAGGTTGATATAGTCGCTTTCGACGATGAAAGCGTCGAGTGCTCCGCCCTCGTTCATCTCTTTGAGAAGCGCGATATTTTCCTCTTCCGCACGCTTGAAAACGGCGTCGAAATTTTCGCCGTCGCTCCCGAAACCGAGTTCGGCAAGCGCTTTGGACGCTTCCCTCACGTCGGACGCGTCGAGAAGCCTCTGCACTCCCTGCGGAGTGAGAAGTTTGCTTTCTCTGCTTTTTATCTGGGCGTTTTGGTACAAAAACTTGTATGACATATCAGCCGAAAATTTCCTTTGCCGTCTTTGCTTCCGTTTGCTCTTTCAAAAGCGCGACTTCAACCTCGAGCGTGAAGTTTTTGTCAACGCCGTTTTCGCCGAGCACGATTCCGCCGTCAAAATCTCCGAACTGCTCTGCAAGGGTGAGTTTTATGCCCTTCTTTTTTGCAAATTCGGCAAGCGACTCTTTGGTCACGATATCCTTTTCGCGTTCGGAAATAGTCACGACATCGCCGTCTTTTGCGTTTTCGAGCATGCCGAAAACGAGCGCGGAATACGCTTCTTTATCGAGGTTTCTGAGATTTTCGAGCGTACGTTCGTACACGACGTCAAGCACCTTGGTCTTTGCCGCGAGCGTAAGTTTTCTCGCGTCGAGTTCGGCAACCGTTTTGGAGCGTGCGTCGACGTCGAAAATCATCTTGTCAGTTTCCGACTTGAAAGAATACATATATCCCTTGCACTCCTCTGCCGCGGCGGAAATGATCTCGTCGGCCTTTGCGTTTGCCTCGGCTACGATCGAGTCCGCTTTGAGATGAGCGTCGGAAATAATTTTTTCAACGATGGCTTCTTTGCTCATAATCGATTAGAACATCAATGCGGATGCCGTAGCGGTCGTGACCTCTCTGAGAGAATCGATTGCGGGCATCATAACGCCGAGAAGGGATACGAGAAGTGCCAAAACGGCGTAGGTTTCAACCATAACCGTCAAGATGATAGCCTTACCGCTTTCTTCGGGACGTTTTGCAACGAGCGCGATGCCGCTGCAAGCCACTTTTGCTTGATACAATGCGCTCAAAAAGCCTACGATTGCCATCGGAAGGCACGCAACCATCAAGCCCAAACCACCCGTTATCGAAAGTCTTTCAACCGAGCCGAAAAGGTCGATTTTGACAAACACCAAGAACGCAACGAGCAAGCCGTAGATGCCTTGAGTGCCGGGGAGAAGTTGCAAAACGAGGCATTTTGAAAACTTATCGGGGTCTTCGGAAGTGACGCCTGCCGCCGCCTTACCTGCCGTGCCGACGCCGATTGCAGAACCGATGCCTGCCATTGCCGCCGCAAAAACCGCGCCGATGAGAGCAATCAAAGTGCCCAGTGTGAAGTTACCCATATAACTACCTCCTACTTTTCCAAGTATGTGTATTTTGTTTTCGTTCCGAAAGGCACGAACACGTGTCCGCAACCCTCGTAGAATTTTCCGAAAAATTCAATGTACTGCAATCTGCAGTTGTGCACGTATGCGCCGAGCGTGGATATGCCGATGTTAAAGACGTGTCCGACGAGGAAAATCGGCACGCAAAGCACGTAGCCTATCGCCACGAGATTTGCAGGGAACAGCCCGAGCACGACGGAGCATATCTGATTGACCACGAGCGCAACGACGCTGCCCGAAAGTCCCAAACCGAACAAGCGCGCGTACGAAAGAATATCCGACAAAATATTTACGCCGTCGTAGAGTTTTCCGAAGCCCGTAAAGAAAGAAGTCACTTTCTTCACGCCCTTCTTGCCGCGCGTGTTGCCGAGCACCAAAAGCAGAGCGCCTGCCGCCATAAAGCCTATGCCCGTCCACTTGAGAGCGGTCAGTTGTTTGAAGAACAACAGCGAGAGCGCAAGCATAATTATGCCCGCAAAAATCATATACCACGTACCCACCGCAAAGAATGCGTCGAGAGGACGTTTTTTGCGAATGAGATTGATTGCGTTGAGCAACATACCCACCACGATATGCACGAAACCTAGCGCAAAGGATATGCCGAGCAGATACAGCGGTCCGTTGCCTTCGAGCGGCTGAATAAGTTGCAGTTTGCCAAGGAACGTGCCCGATACGTCAAGTCCGAACCAACCGCCGAATATCGCGCCCCAAACTATCGTTGAGATGCCTCCCATACCGACGATGAGAAGCAATCTGCCCTTGCCGGGAACGGGCTTTTTCACAGCGTAGGCGATAAATCCGCCCAAAGCGAGCAATATGCCGTACGCCGCGTCCGCAATCATCATCCCGAAAAGAAGGAAATAGAAGAAGGACATCACGGGATTCGGGTCGAGGTCTGCAAAATAGTTGGGCGCGCTGTACATATTGGTTATATCCTGATACGGCTCGACTATCTTGCTGTTTCTCACGTATGTTGGGACGATTTCGTCCTCTTTGGGATTCTCGAACTCGTAAACGACGGTATCGCCCATATCTTCGAGAAGTTGCTTCAAGCTATCCTCGAATTCGGCAGGATACCACGCCTCCATAACGAAACTGCGCTTCGTTGCGGCAAAGCCGTCTATGGCGGCAAATTTGTCGAGTTGCACGAGATAATAATCGTAAAGCGTCTTGAAATCGGCAACGTGCATTTCTTTGACGAGCGCGCGCGTGGTCAACTCGAAAGTCTCCTCTTCGAGTTCTACGAGTTTTTCTTTTAGTTTCGCAACGTTTTCAAGGGGCGTAAGATCGTCGTTGGTTGCCGCGCGTGAAAATTCAAGCGATTGAAGCTCAAACGAGAGTGCGTCGGCAGCGTCGTTCGTGGCGATCGCAACGACGGGTTGCACTTTGCCCTGCTTTAAAAATTCGACGTAAACGCAGTCGTTTTCCTCTTGATATTTTTGCAACGCAAGTGCGTTTTGGGACGGAATACAGCCCAAAAACACGGCGGTTTTTTCACCGTTTTTGTAAAAAGAATAGGGCTTACGCAAAGACGAATACACTTTGTGCGCCTCGATTTCTTCCTTTATCGACGCCTTTTGAGCGGCAATCTCTTTTTGTCTTGAATTGATTTCTTCAAGGTCGGCGATGTTTGCCAAAAGTTCGACCTCTTTGGTATCGATGAGGTCAAAATCGTCAAAACTCATTCTCTCGATTTGAGAAAGAGGCGGAGTTTTGATGGGGGTATAAATGTAAGGACGTTCGCTCTTTTCGGTTTCTTTTGCAAACTTTTCCGCAACTTTTCTCTGATCT